>CAZTVY010000098.1:0-9171 GCA_964617235.1 uncultured Rikenellaceae bacterium
TACTTAATAGTTGATATTTTGTTTAACTCAATAACCTTTGCAAAATACATTGCAAACGAGCGGTACAGAAAATGAGTCCATTTGCCGAATGGTACAATAATTATTGCCCATTGCACCAGCACCGTTAAGTGCATCATAAATAGCCAAAAGTTACTTTCGAGAATATTTATATCGATAAAGAGCCTCACCATAAAAGCTGTAACTCCCATCAGAAATAACCATATTACAAAAAACCAATCCGATGGTTGTGAAAATTTGCGCAATGCTTCCTTTTTTTGAATTCGTTTTAAAACAAAGTGGAATGTAACTACAAATATTACCGCACTCTCGATGTATCCAAGAACTATTACAAAAAGATTCTCCGATTCAAACCAGTTAAGGAAAACCGTAGTAAAGAGTAGCGATAGATACCCAAGAACAAGAATAAAATGCTCAAACCACATAATTTTACTTTCACGGGTTTGTTCGCATTCCAGAAAGCGCTTTTGGGTAAACATATGGATTAGTAATTCGGTAAACGCCTTGTAGTAAACCTTTGCTGCTGCTTTTATTCCCGGTTTCAGTATGGTGTAGTACCACATTCTGATAATGTTTGGCACTAGAATTACTGCAAAAACGCCAGCAATGGCAAGTATCTCAAACAGATGCCCAAAGTGCATAATCTTTTCCTGATTCCATCCCAAGTTATTTGCGAATGCAATTAACCCAACAATAATCAGGATAAAGCCAATAATGTATGCCGATAAATTTTTATACAGTAATCCAGAAAGTCCAGTCCAATCGTACTTTGATGTTAACCAGCGGCGTAGGCTCATCATTAGTTCTCCGGGATGTGCTTGTCGTGGGCAATCGGTGCTACACTCGCCGCAGTAGTAACACATCCAAGGTTTAAGAGATGATTTGATATCATCTTCTAGACCAAGTGTGCTGTAGCGAACCATTTCGCGTGGAAAAGATTCCTCTTTCTTCGATAGCGAGCATATTGCTGTGCAGTTTCCACAGTTAAAGCATAAGTGAAAGTCCTTTGCTCCAAATTGTTTGATTTCTTCCGCAAAATCGGGGTTAATATGCGACATAGCTGTTTACTTTTTTAGTTTGTACATAAAGTAGGCCTCATCATCATCGAGTCCTGCTGGTTCAACTACGCTGTAGCGGTTCATTGTCATTAAGTGCCAGGTTACAAGGTGCGACTCAATTCCTGTGGCCTCGGATATTTGTGGAATGGTGAGCGATTTGCCATCGAGAACCGATACAATGCTGTTCCATAGTTCAGGGTACTCTTTCATTCCAGTTTTTCCTGCTTCAACCTTTGCTCCGTGTTCCAATTCCCGCTGTTCAATTTCACCTTCGGACATAAAGCCATCAATCATCGATTCTACCTCGTTATCGGTGTACTGTGCAATTTCAATTGCGTTGGTAGGGCACACAGGAGCGCAAATTCCGCATCCTGTACAGGTTGAGATATTGACCTCTGCAATCATCTTACCGCTACTTTCGATAGGTTTTATGGCGTCGTACTCGCAAACCTCGCTACATTTATCGCACCAAGCGCAAACTTCAGCATTAACTCTTGCAACAATTGGCTCCAGTTCGATATTACCTTTTCGAATTATTGCGTTGATTTTTGCCGCACCCGACAGTGCCGATTGTACCGATTCTGTTATATTCTTTGGTCCCTGACACGCACCCCCAATGTAAACGCCCTTAATTACTGTTTCTACGGGTTTTAGTTTTGGGTGAATTTCGTTGAAGAACTTATCAGTTCCAATTGGAATTTTCAGTTTGCTCGATATCTCGTTGCTATCGCTGCGGGAAACCATTCCTGTGACTAAAACCACCAAATCGGCATCGAGGGTAAGCTCCTTTTTCGAGGTCAGGTAATCCTTAACCTTGATAAAAGGTTTGTTATCCTTAAGTTCTACAATAGGCGGTTCTTTCTCCTCAAATTTTATGTAGATATCACCTTTTCTCGATGATTCCTGGTATAGTAGTTCCTGTTTTCCGTAGGTTCTGATATCTCTGTAAAGATGGAATGCTTTAACGCCATCAAACTTCTCGTGTACATTCAGCGATGAGTGAATTGCTGCGGTACAGCAATGGCGAGAGCAGTACTTGTTTTCGCCTTTCGATTGTCTGTTACCCACACAGTAGATGTAGGCAACAGTTTTTACCGATTTTCCATTGTGGATAAGTTTTCCATTGCTATTCTCCACCAGCTTGTTGAAATCCTGGAGCGTGATAACATTCTCGGATAGCTTATACCCATACTCTCCCTCGTTGGGTTGATAAAAATCGAAACCAGTTGTTACCAGAACCGAACCAACATTGAGTTTAAGTAATTCGCCGCCAACATTCACTTCAATAGAGAAGTTTCCAATACTTCCAGAAACCTTATCAAGGTTAGCGCTGGTGAATATGTTGATGTTATTCATCAGCTTAATGCGTTGGTAAAGTCTATCGACAACTTCCTTACCATTTTCGCCAGTCATAAACAGCTTGCCAGCGCTTAGGATTCTACCACCAAACTCGGCTTCCTTTTCGATTACATAAACCTGATTGCCCATTCTGGCCAAATCGATTGCAGCCCGCAATCCCGATACGCCAGCACCAATTACTGCTACAGCCTTTTGTGCAGTAATTTCGATACTTTCCAAAGCCTCAGAGTGCGATACTCTGTTTATGCCTGCACGAATTAAGCCGTAGGCTTTAACTGTGGCATCCATTGGTTTGTCGGAATGTGCCCACGAGCATTGTTCGCGAACGTTTACCTGGGTGTAGTTGTACGGATTGATACCTGCACGCATTGCTACACCTCGGAATGTGTGTGTATGCAATTTTGGCGAGCACGATGCAACCACAATCGCATCGAGTTGTTTCTCGTTAATATCCTGTATCATCTCCTTTTGGTTGGCATCGGAGCAGGCAAACATCACATCTTTTGATACAATTACGCCATCCTCGTTAGCCATTAGTTTGCCAAGTTGCTCTACATCAACATAGTCGGAGATGTTTCCTCCGCAATGGCATATATATACTCCTATTCGTTGTTTCATCACTCTGAATGTATTATTTGTTTTGTCATACTGAACGAAGTGAAGTATCTATAGATTCTTCGCTGTGCTCAGAATGACAACCTATAATGTATTATTGATATAGCTTGCCGCCTCCGATGCCGCTGACCCAGCGGAAAGTATTGAGTCTGGAATATCCTTTGGCCCAGCAGCGGTCCCTGCAACAAATACTCCTTCGATACTGGTTAGCGAGGGGCTTACAAGTTCATCAATTGACTTAATAAAGCCCTGATTGTCCAGTTCTAACGTCTGATTAGTGAAAACCTTTGTTATTTCGTTGTTTGGTAAAACACCAACCGAAAGAACCACCAAATCGTGCTTTGCCTCCTTGAGCGTTCCAGTTGTTACATCCTCGTAACGAAGAATTAAATCGCCACTTTTCTCATCCTTTTGGGTGACTTTTGCAACTTTTCCCTTGATAAAGCTAACGCCCATTCCTTTTGATTGCTGAAAAAACTCCTCGTAGCCTTTGCCAAATGCTCTAATATCCATATAGTAAATGGTGATATCGGCCATTGGCAGTGCGCCCATTAGCAGTTGGGCTTGTTTTATTGAGTACATACAGCAAATCTGTGAGCAAATTGGGTTGTTGGCACACTCGGTGCTACAGCCCATTGCATTTTCGAGACTTGAATCGCGTGAGCCTGTACACAGGATGTATGCAATTTTATCGGGTACTTTACCGTCGCTTGGCCTAAGAACGCCGTTGTAGGGGCGGGTAGGGGCAATAAGCCTATCCATTTGCATTGCATCAATAACGTTGGGATATTTTCCATAGCCGTACTGAGGCTTGTTTTCCGGTTTGAAAAGTTTGAAACCAGTTGATACTATTACCGTTTTTGCATCGGCAAGAACCTGTTCATCCTTTTGCGAAAAGTCGATAGCCTCGGCAGGACAAGCAGAAATACACTGATGACACTCGCGACAGTGGCTACAATCCAAACAGCGCTCGGCGCTGAGTTTTACTTCCTCCTCGGTAATTGTTTTTTCAACATCGTCGAAATCCTTCACCCTTTCTGCTGCTGAACGATATGTATCGTGAACAGGGTTTGCAAGTTTGATATTATCTCTGCTTAAAACCTTGGTTTTATCAACAGCAGGGAGTTTATCGCCAAACTCAAAATTATCAGGATTTAAACCGTTAAGGTACTTATCGATGTAGAATGCAGCCTGTTTGCCTTGTCCTGCTGCTTCAATAATGGTAGTTGCTCCTGTAACACCATCGCCTCCAGCAAATATGTGTGGTGTAGCGGTTTGTAAGGTTTTATCGTTAACCTTTATTGTTCCACCTTTCTTCAACTCTAATTCATTACCAAAGATTGAAGTAGAAGGTTGTAAGCCTATTGCTTCAACCACAAAATCTACATCCTCGAGATATTCTGAACCTTCAACCGGAACAGGACTGCGACGACCGCTGGTGTCGGGCTTATCGAGTTTCATTTTGATAAGTTGAACCTTGGTTAGTTTCCCATTTTCGCCAATAAATTTTACTGGGTTGCGTAGAATCATTATTTCAACACCTTCCTCCTCGGCTTCCATAATTTCGGGCGCAAAGCAAGGCATCTCCTCGCGGCTACGACGGTAAACCACAATTACTTTTGATGCACCAAGTCGAAGTGCTGTGCGCGATGCATCAATGGCGGTATTTCCGCCTCCGAAAACCATTACTTTTTTACCAGCAAGGTTGTCTTTTTCGCCAATATTGGCCTTGCGAAGAAAATCCAGGCACGAAACAACCCCTTTTAAATCGGAGCCCTCAATGTTGAATTTACTGCTTTGATGCGTTCCTACTGAAACGAATACTGCATCGAACCCATCTTCCTTAAGCTTTGAAATGTTCTCAATTCGTTTGTTTACCTCAATTTCCACACCTAATGAGGTGATATTTTGAATATCACGTTCAACAATTTTTTTCGGAAGTCTATACTCTGGAAGTGTTAACATTAACATACCGCCTGCTTTGGGCGCGGCTTCGAATATTTTAACCGAATGTCCTTTTAATGCTAAATGATATGCTGCTGTTAATCCTGCTGGACCTGAACCAACAATTGCAACACGTTTACCAGTACTTGGTTTGGTCTCTTTGGTGGGTGCTTGTGGGTATTTTTTGTAGTAATCCTCAGCAAAGAAGCGTTTTATTCTACGAATATCAACAGGAGCCTCAAGGCTGCTGCGTGTACATTCGTTTTGACAAGGTGCGTAGCAGGCTCTGCCTAAACTTCCCGGAATTGGAATATCCTCTAAGTGAAGATTCATAGCATCCTCGTACTGTCCGTTGCGAACAAGCGAAATGTAGCCGTAGGGCTTAACTCCTCCGGGACACTTGTTTATGCAAGGAGCCGATTCGCCTTGGCGTTCTATTGATGCAATTCTTGGATTGGCAAGGCTGAATGGAATGTATGCCACTTTTCGACCGGCTAAACGGGCGTTATAGTCATCGGGGCGAACCTCGGGGCAAGCAAATTCGCATTCCTGACAGCCTGTGCAAACTTCGGGTTTTACAAATCGCGCCTTGCGGTTTATGTTGATTTTGAAACTCGTATTGTCTTTATCTATTGACTCAATTTTGCTGTTAAGCATCAATGTAATGTTTGGATGCCTAGCCGTTTCGGACATTTTGGGTGTTGTAATACACGCAGCGCAGTCGAGTGTTGGGAAAACCTTGCTCAACTGTATCATTTTGCCACCAATGGACAGCTCTTTCTCAACCAGAAGAACCTTGTAGTCCATATCTGCGAGGCTAAGAGCTGCTTCCTGTCCGGCTATTCCTCCGCCCACAACTAGGGCGTCGTATTTTGTTTTATCTATTGACATAGACTTATTTTTGTTCTAGATTATGTTGTATTGATTTAAGAATAATGATTAACGAATTATGATTTTAGATTTTCTTACTTCAGTATTCTAAAATCGTCATTCCTTGTTCTTAAATCATTTTGGAGAATAAACCTCTGTTTCGATTCCTCCTAATTCCGAAAGTATCTTAGAGAAGTTTCCCATATGGCTTACAAAAGGCTCGGCACAAACAGAGCATAGTGCAGCCATTCTGATTCGTTTGGGGTTGATGTTTTTTGCCTTCATCATTTTTTGCGATTCCACAATGATTGTGTTGGTATGCTCGGCGCATTTAGGGCTGTAGGAGCACTCGTGTCCATCGGCAGCAATAAATACACCATCGAAACCTTTTTCGAAAGCTCGCATAATCCATCGTGGTTTAATGCCCGATGAGCAGGGCAAACTAATTACATAAACCGTAGGTGAGTAGTGTAGTTTACGTAATCCGGCTTGGTCGATTCCTGGGTCAGAAATTTTATCGGTGGAGAAGACCAGTATTTTTGGTGAGAAGTTTTCGGTTGGCATTGTGAACAGATTTTGAACGCTAAGGCGCAAAGTTGCTATGTAATCTTTGCGTCGTAGCGCCTTTGCGTTTAAATCATTATGCTTTCTTCAAGAATAAGCGGCTGTAGCTATCTTCCTCAACTATGCCAAGGAACTCGTGCTCCATCTTTTGGCACCATTTAGGGATATCGTGCTTTGTTCCTTCGTCGGACGAAAGGATTTCCATAATTTCGCCTGATTCAATATCGCCAATCGCTTTTTTAGCGGCTAAAAGCGGGCCAGGGCAAGCGGTTCCACGTGCATCTACAGTTTGGTTTGCCTTTAGGTTTCTTAATTCTTCTGTTGTCATTGTGTTATATTTTAGTTATTTGAATTATGAACAAGGATTAACGAATGATGATTTAAGAAGATTTCTATTCTCTATGTATTTTCAATTCTAAAATCACAAATCGTTAATCGATATTCTTAAATATTTTTATCTAGATAAATAGCTGAATCTTACTCTCCTCAGCATCGGATAGGAATGTTCCTACGCCACAAATATTCAATTTTGGGTAGTCGATTAGCTCCTCTTTCTTGAAGCCCATTAAATCCATCGACATTTCGCAAACATTGATTTCAACACCCAGTTCTCCTGCTGCTTGGAATAGCTCTGGTAACGATTTTACGCCTTTTTTCTTCATCAGTCCTTCGAGCATTGCTTTACCCATTCCGCCCATATTCATATTGGACAGTTTTACCTTTTTAGCACCTTTTGGGAGCATAAAGCCGAACATTTTCGACATTAAGTTTTTGCCCTTTACACTTTTCTTTGGGTCTCTTAGCGCTGCTGTTGCCCAGAAAGTGAAGAATAGTTTAACCTCCATATCCATTGCTGTAGCGCCTGTGGCAATAATCATGGCAGCCATTAGTTTGTCCAGCTCGCCGGAGAAAACCACAAGGGTCATTTTATCCTGACGACCTTTTTCGAGTTTGCCAACTTTCTTTTTAAGTTCCTCGAGTTGTTTTTCAAATTCCATGTCCATTGTTGATATTGTATTGTAAGTTTGGGTTTGTTATAAAACTAACAATAGCAAAAGTAGACGAGAACCTAATTGAATAATCGAAAACAACCGTGACATAATACGTGTGTTGATGTGACATTTATCACAATATTTATATATTTGTCTTTGTTATCATTTAAACTATGGCTAATCCCGAATGTCGGTTATGTAGTTTTAAGTCACCCGCAGCGGAGTTGTTGTCCAATGATGAATTGAAAGCATTGGAGTCGAGTTGTGCTCAAATCAACTTTAAAAAGGGCGAGGTGATATTCCGCGAAGGCACTTTAGCCACCAATATTGCTTACCTAAAATCGGGTCTAGTAAAGGTTCATATGAAAGGGCCTGTAGGCGATAAAATCCTACGCTTAACAAAAGCACCCGCTTATTTGGGTTTACCAACAACATTTGGCGATAAAGTAAACCATTACTCGGCCACGGCGCTAACCGATGTTCATATTTGCTTCATCTCACTCGATACCTTTAGGGATTTCATTTTTAAGAATGGTAGCTTTGCGTACGAGATTATTCTTGACCTATGCCGAAATGAACTCTCGGACTATCAGCGATACACCAATATGTCACAGAAACAACTGCCTGGTAGGTTAGCCGAGATTCTACTTTGTATGTCGCACGAAGTTTTTAAATCCACTACCTATGAGCTTCCGCTGACAATATCAGAGTTAGCCGATTTTATCAGTTCTTCGCGCGAGAGTGTAAGTCGGCAGTTAAGTGAGTTTTCAAAAGAAGGAATTATCAACCTCAATAAAAAGGAACTTCAGATTTTGAATGAGGATTTTTTGAGAAAGATTTGCTCCAAAGGATAACATCACTCCATTTATTTTAAATATCGATATTTCAGATATTTATATTTCTAATTTTTTTATTTTTCAATAAATTTTCTTGACAAGGTTGAACCTTTTTTGTAAATTAGTGTTTTTCCTAAATAAGAATTATTCCTAATTAGTATGAGTTATTCAGAACTGGTAAATATTCTTACCCAAAACAACCTAAAGGTAACGCCACAGCGTGTGGCTGTTTTGGAGGCGTTGATGGCCATTAAAGACCATCCAACTGCCGATGCCGTTAAAGAGTACGTGCGTAAAAATCATCCAAACCTTGCGTTAGGAACGGTTTACAACATACTGGACACCTTTTGCGAAAAGAATATTATAAAAAAGGTAAAGACCGATAAGGATTTCATGCGGTACGATATTGAGATGCATAAGCATCATCATTTATACTGCGAGCAATGCGACTATATTGAGAACTATTACGACGGTGAGCTCGATAAAATTCTTCAGGAGTATTTTGAGAAGAAACAAATTCCGAATTTTAACATTAAGGAGATAAATCTTCAAATAGTTGGAAGCTATAAAGAACATAAACCACAAAAAAAGAACTAATTATGGGAAAAGAAGCAAAAAAAATTGCATCGGTTGATGTAGAAAAACTTATCGGTATGCTTAATGCCGCCCTTGCTGAGGAGTGGCTTGCCTACTACCAGTACTGGATTGGAGCACGTTTAATGGAAGGCCCAATGCGTAGCGAAGTTGAGCCCGAACTTTTGTTGCACGCCACTCAGGAATTGAACCACGCGGTTTTGGTAGTAAATCGGATAATTCAACTCGGTGGTACCCCTCTTATAACCCCTAACGAATGGCCTAAGCATGCCCGCTGCAGTTACGATGAGCCATCCGATCCTTATATCGAGGTAATTCTTG
>CAZTVY010000099.1:0-9150 GCA_964617235.1 uncultured Rikenellaceae bacterium
TTGCAGCATATAAGGTGTGCAATCCACACGTTTAAACATAACAGATAGGGTATGTAACTCAATTTCGTTGAGTTTTAGAGTAGTTTTATACAAATTAGCTTTGTATTGCAACGCTAAACGCTTTGTAACTACCTTAATAAAGACTTCTGCTAAGTGCCATTTGTACATTCGCTCACGTTCTTTGTGAGCGTGGTATCGATTTATACCGCTAAATCCCTCACGGTCGCACCTTTGTAAGTAAATACATATCTCTGTAACTTCGTCTTTTGTTAATCTTATGGGGATTAGTTGTTGTTTTTCTATGATTATCATATCAATTTTATATCAATTATTTGTTAGCATTATATCGATTTTATATCAATTTCATATCATTTTTATATGAATTTCGTATCAAATTGATATGAGATTCATATCGTTTTTATACTCAATTTGCCACGAATTTCTATATGTTTTATATACGTTTTGTAGCTTATTCACGGTGTAATTGATGTCCTCGGCTTGTTCTTTAAAAGAACGTTGCATACGTGCAATAAAGGATTTATCAAGTTTAACCATCATTACCTCCTCGTTCCACGTTTCAGAGATATAAAATTCATTGTTAGTTATTACATTATCAAAATCAAATAAGCCTCTGTTATCATAGTACAGAGAGTGTTCAGAGCATTGTAACACAATATTTTTTTTGATTCCTGTTTGTCCGTCGTATTGTGTCAAAAAATTCATATTCTCAAATATAGTGCAGAGTTCAAAGCCATAGTTTCTCAAAATATCTGACTTCAAAAATTTGATTAATCCGTCTAAATGCTCACGGATTGTACTGTTTTTAGTGATGTTAGGACACATATCGCTCCTAAAATTCCACTCGGTGTATCGGTTTTGATACTTGCTTTTGTTCCAAAATATAACTTTTGCTACAAATGGACTTCGCATTTTTTGTGTCGGTGTTTGGTTGTTAATTTCTCGCATACATAGGTTTTTAAGGGTTTATTTTTTTGGGTTACGGTGGTACTCGTTTTTTGTTTTTTTGTTGATAATTCGGGTTATTAACAATAAATTTCAAATGTTTTTAACTGCTCCTTTTTTATGTTTAGGAATAGATATACTAATATTAATAGTAATTTATTACTATTAATTATCCGCTTTGCGTCTATATCAATTTTTATAATACGGTGTAAAAGCATAGAGATTTGGGGCTAAATTCCAGTTGTCCGCAAATTGTTTTTGCGTTTTATTGATTGATTTATTAAACCTGCACGTGTTAACGGTTTTATCTTTCTCGTCGTTATATGCTTTTGTCTTTGCTCCTACTTTGCTAGTAAAAAAGCCATTCTTATCAATCGTTACTATTTTATTTCGTTGCAGTTTCTTTTTAAGGTAGGCTACTGATTTGTAACTTTTAAAATTGAACTCACGAAATATACGTTTCCACGTTATAGTGATATTGGGATTGATAAAAAACAGCGTGTTTAGTTCGTCTGAACCATTGACAAAAGCGTGTTTTTGTGCAGTTGCTAGTGTTTTGGCGGTGGTTTGTTGTTTTGCATATTGTTGTAGGATTTCAAGTGTGTAAGGGCTTTTTTCTAACTTCTTTTTAATTACAAGGCTTTGACGGTACATACTATCTGCTAAAGTTGAGAACTCCAGCAAGTGAACAAATTTGTGTGTAGAGGGGTTAAATTTGATTGTTATGGGCGTTGTAGTGTCTTGAATGTCGTATAACTCCAATAAAGTGTTATAGTTGATTAAAATCAAACTATGGGCTTTTTTTGTAACAAGCCCTTTTTTTATTAGTCCGTTTAGTTGTGTGTAGAAAGTTCCAAGTGATAAACCTGTAATTGCAAGTAAATTATCAAGTTGTTTAGCATAATCCTTGATAAATCCACTCGTTGTAACGTGTTTTAGTAAGTAATACAGGGCTATTTGCTTAATTTCTCGGTTAGTTTGGTACTTATTGATTTTTTCCCTATGTTTGATTAACGAAATAATGATTTCCTTATGAACTTTGACGTCCAAATTCACCATATTGTTAATTATAGCTCGGTTGAAAACGTGCTTATCCGTGCTATCACTAGCATTGTTAATAACGGGATTTACGGATTTTGTCGATTTGTTCATTATTTTATTTCATACTTCGCTATACGAACTTACAAAAGTTTTATCTTTACATCAACTCAAGTTAGCAGAGTTATTCACATACATAGGTTCATTTTCTTACTTCGCAATTTGAAAATACCAACAAGGGCGGTGCTATCACGCCCTTTTTTCTTTGTTCAAAACTCACATAAATATATTTCAATATGGCAGTAGAAACGATGCCATATCAAAACCTTGACCACGCTTTACGATTATTTCGTAAACAGGTAATGGAGGGCGTACCATACGCACAGGAACAGTTACCACGCTTTACAAGTCCCGAACAAATATTCAAATGGCTTAAACTTCGCACCACCTACAAAAACGACCCAAAGGGTACAGAGTTATTTCAAACACTACCTACTCTGTTAGACGACAATTATCACAGATTAACAGGGAGTGGAGATTGTGATTGCTTTACGATTGCTGCACTATCTATTTTACTTGCCAATGGTTTCACGGATAGTGGTATTGTTTTAGTAGGTCGCAAAAGTTGGCAGCCAGTCCACATATACGCTTACGTTGTTGACGATTCGGGAGAACGCAAGTATCTCGACTTAACAAACAAGGTTTACAATTACGAGCGTCCGTACCCATATAAACAACATATTCCATTTAAGTTAAACCAAAAAGAAAAAAACATGATGTTACAACTAGCAGACAATAGCGGTATTTACAACGGCTATGTTTGGATGCCCTCACAGGGTATTCAATTACGTGAGGATATGCTCGACCATTTGAGCAATCGAGATTTTACAGATACGTTACTAAGCGAGGGTTACGATATGTCGGAGGTTGTAGAACTTTCAGGCAGACGTGATAGACGTATCAAGAAAAAAGAGGCTCGAGAAAAACGCAAAGCAGACCGCAGCGAGCGTAAAAACAAAAAACAAGAAAGTAAAGCCAAAGCACGTGAAGCACGTGCAGAGGGTAAACGTTTACGTGGAGAAGGTAAACGATTGAAAGGTGAAGGCGGTGGCGGTGATGATTGGAAAAGCGCACTAACAACCGTAACCGATGCAGCAGGTAATGTTATTGGTAAATGGAAAGGAACCGACCGTGTAGATGATAGTGAGGGCGGTGGCGGTTCTGATATGTCCGTAACTGACCAAGTAAATGGAGGCGCACCTGCAAGACGAAACGGCAGTACAGACACCGTTACTATACTAGGACTGGAAATGTCTAAAACAACTGCTATTGTAGGAGGTTTAGGATTAGCGTTATTAGTTGGTGGTGGTATTTATATGGCTACTAAAAAACGTAAAGTTCCTGCACCTGCTCAAAGATTAACAGCATAAATAAATTAGTATTAATTAAAAACAAAAAATAAAATGGCAACACACCACACAAAAAAATCGACACACCCTACACGTAGAAGACGTAGAAAACACGGTTTATCTGCACCTGCAAAACGTCGTAGAGTTACACACCGTAGAGGCGGTTTAGCTGATATGTTTAATCCTACTATTGCAATGCACTCAGCAAAACAAACGTTAATGAGTGCAGGTGGTGGATTAGGTGCAATGATTGTAAACAAATCTATTTTACCACCAACTGCAAGCAAAGGAGTAAAAGTTGCAGTAGCATTAATTGGTGGATTCGTTCTAACTTCTTTTGGAATGGGAAGTGTAGGGAGCGGATTTACAGGTGGTACAATGGCACTAGCATTTCAAAACGGATTGTTAGCAGATGAATTAGAAGAAAATGAATTTGCAGACGACAACGTTTTATCTGATAGTCCAATGGCTTTAGATGAGGACGGCAACCCTTTAATTTTAGAAGAGGGCGACGGTGAACCTTATTGGAGAAGTTTAACAGAAAACGAAATGATTGCTTACGAGCGTGGGCAATAATCAAATTAAAAAATCAATAAAATATTAATCAATAAAAATTTATATTATGAGTAACAAAGCATATAACGCTGGTCGTAAAATTTCAAGAGTAACCGATGCAATGGGTGTAAAAGGAATTGCAAAAATGCAAGGCACTACACGTATTATTTACGATGCAATCGTATTACAATCGAGTACTACACAACAAACAATCAAATTTTTTGAGGACGTTAATACACGTAAATTTCCATATACGAATATTAGCGAAAACAAATTACAAGTTGCTGAAACTATTGCAATGCAACGTTTTTCAATGGCTATTTTAGAAGTAGATATTACAAATCCTGCTTTGCCATTAATCGTATCAATTAATCCACTTGCTTCAATCGGGCAATTTAAACCACTATACAGAAGTGATTTATCTATCTCTATTGCACAAGACCAAGTAGTTAAAAAATTACCGTTACAATCGTTATATAGCGCATTTAACCGTAACTCACAATTTAACGGCTCACAAACATTTGGAAATGCAGGTGTAACAACTTCTTTTGAAGTATCACACGACGTGTTCCACTTTGATAACCCAATCGTTATCCCTCCGCAAATTGAGTTTGTAGCACAATTACAAATCCCTGCATTTACTTTACCTGCTGCACCAAATCGTGAGTGGCGTATGATGATGACTTTAGAGGGATTAGGTTCTTTATTCGCTCCAAAATCAACATACTAATTTTTTATATTAACCTAAGTTTGCACTACGTTATGTAGTGCAAACTTTAAATAAATTTTCAAATGAGAAAAGGAGAAATAGTAAAGCACGGTATTAACCAAAACAATTTTGGAGATATTAAAAAAATCCAAGACTTTAATAACGGACAAATTTACACTAAGGGTTTTGAGTTTAACGTAACGGCTGGTAACAACAATCAGTTTCCTATACAGTTAGGCGGTAAGGCTCGTAAATTACACGGTATCGTTGTTTTTTCAGAGCAAAATAATTGGGGCGACCCCGATAAAATGAGTTTAGTTTTAAACTCTGAACAATTAGTAAATAATGTGATTTGGTGGTCATATAATCCACAAGGTGCAGTAGGTAATATTTTTAAAAATGACCAGTTTTTTGGCATACCTCGTAACCTATCGGGTGCAGACGATACTCAACTAGCTTGGGAGTCAATCAATGCTCACAAAATTTGGATTGTATTTTATTTATCTGATAAATAGTAAAAATGTTAACACCACTTTTAGAAAAAGCAATATTAAACGGTTGGGCTACTTTCAGAGTTCACAACCACGCATTTAGTAATTTCGGTCGAATTATCATACCTGATAATTCGACTGTTATTATAACTCACGTTAAATGGCACCCATTTTTTTCTCCTGCATTTGAAAATGAGAGATTAGCTACTATGACGTGGAGAGATTTTTTTAAGTACAATGAATTTCAGTTAAAAATAAATGCAAAAAAGTCAATCAATTATTTGATATTCAGAAATGAGTTTGACTATCAATGGACAACACCAACAAATATTGATTTAAACCAATTAGTTAATATTGATACAATAAAAAAGTTTTTATTAATAATGCAACGTCGTCCGATTACTACACACGTTTATTTTAAGTGTGAGGAGTATATCAAACTGACGTTACAACGTAACACGTTTATTAATAAACTTACCGATACAAATGGGGCTTTAAATTCTAAGACTGATGAACAACCGCCACAAATCGGTTTGCAAGGTGTAAAGCTATTACTTAATACAACTATGAATAGTTTTAACGGTAATAAACAGGAGTATGTAATGGGTAGCTATCAAGATGCAAATTTAACAGGCGCACCAATAAACCAAACTATGCAAGCAAATTATATGCAAGGATTTGCTGACCCTGATAGTAAATTTTCTCCATTAGAAAAATCCTTACAACCATATCAAACACACCCTTTAGTTGAGATTGGTTATGTAGTGATTAACTCTAACAAATTCGACTTATTACAAAATGTATAATCATTTTTAAATGCTAACAAAATGAAAACCTACACAATCAAACAATTAAAAACATTAGCCACACAACAAGGCTATAAACTCGCTGCACTAGAGAATAGTAAAGGCGAAAGAGTGCAACCATTTAATAAAATAAATATTGCATTAAACAAACAACTAGACACTATAACAAATCGTTTAACCTCTGATTTATTTGAGGACGGTTTGTATTATGTTTTATTATCTCAAAGTATTAGTAAAAGTAAGAACGCTGACCGTTACCCGATTGTAAAGGGTAAATTAAGTCCAGACGATTTGAAAGAACATACTACACCTGTTAATATAATACATACTACACCTGCACAGGAGGTTTTAACCTATGAGGCTGCACTCAACTACCAACAACAAATTAGCGACCTTAAAAACGAAATAAACCTTTTAAAATTAGAGCGTACAAGTTTACAGGAACAGTTACAGGAGGCACTAGATGAAAACGAGTTGAGCGAACCAACTGCACCGAGTGAGAATATGATGCAAACTTTTTTAAAGGAGGCATTACCGAGCGTTACACCTATACTAGATAGATACTTTGATTTAGAAGAAAAAAAATTAAATCTAGCACAATTAAAAGCAGGTAAAAAACCAGACGGATATATTGACCGCTCACAAATTAGAGTTAAGAAAAAAATACCGATTGTTACAGGTACTCAACAACATTTGGAGTTAATAGAAATGTATTACAAACAAAACAACGACGATAAACTAGGAGTTGAGTTGGATAAATTAGAGGCTCACGATTTTGAACTATACAAAAAAGTTTGTGAGAAATTAGGTATTGATATTTCAGACGACAACGACGACGACGATAACAAAGGAGGTGGAGATGCCTAATAATTTATCGTTTAAAGAAGATTTAAAAAACAATGCTCAATCATTGAGTGATGTTTTTAATATAGCAAATAAACACTTTGATACTACTGCAAAAATGGGAACTATTAGTAAAGGTGTATTAATTGCAAACATTGATAAAGTGATTCAATTAGCAGGAGTTAAACCAAAAAAATAAATATAAAATGGCAAAGAAAGTAGCAGTTAAAAAAGTAGCAGTTAAAAAAGTTGCTGCACCAAAAAAAGCAGCACCGAGAAAAAAAGTTACTAAAAAATACGTTGCAAGCTCGCACGATTTTGAGGATAAAAAAACTAAAGGTTTTATCAATCCGTTTACTATTTCACTAGAACAAATTGCAGAGGCAAAACGCAAAGTTGAACTAGGAAAATTTAACAACGATTTAAGAGATATGTAATGAGAGAAAACGACACACTAAAAACCGTTACGGCTTTATTAGGAGTTGCAGTTGTTGGTTTTGGTACTTACAAGTACTTTGCTAATAGAAGTGAACAGGAGGCTATTAAATCAAAACTGCAAGGTGTTATAATTGATGCTAACAATAGCGGTAAATCTATACTACCAACTGTAAAAGATGTCGTTAAGGATTTAAAAACTAATCCTAAAAATCAAACATACACCGTTGGAGAATATAAACAAATGGCTGATAGTTTGTATCAATATATCATTACAGGTAACGGTGGTGGTATCATTAAAATATTTGGGCAAATGAAAACGAACCAAGACGTTAAACTACTAAACATATATTTTGCAGTTCGTGTTTATAAGCAAGATGATTGGTATGGAGAATTTAAAGTAAACACTTGGAACCTCGCACAATTTATGAGTAGTGATTTAGTGAGTGGTACTGTTAGAGGTTTGCTAACAAAACTGTTCAAACAAAAAGGTATAACTTATAAAATTTGGTAATGACTGAAAACGAGGTTTATATTTTATTTGCAGGTATTAGTTTAGGAATATTTTTATCTGCACCAATATTTTACTACTTTAATAAAAACAAAAAAAAGTAACTTAAAATGTGGGGCGAACTGTAAGCAGAAAAAACGAGTTAGCACGTTTGATGCCGATTTATTAGCCCCCTTTTTTATTATGAGTAAACAACGCCAAGACTTCATAAATAAGAACGCTAACGACGTTATTTGGGCCACTAAAGGCACAACGATTTTTCCTAGCGTTAAAATGGCCCAATACATTATAGAAAGCGCAAACGGCAAAGGAGAAAGCGGACAAGGTATAACGATGCTAAAAGCAAATAACGGTTTTGGTATTAAAGCGGACAAAAATTGGCGTGGTCGCAAAATGGCGTTTAACACACCAAAGGACGGTAAACCTGTTAGTTATTTTCGAGTGTACAATAGCCCAATAGATTCTATTAAAGACCATACAACGTTTATGCTAAAAAATAAACGATATGCAAAAGCATTGCAAGCTCGCACACCTGAGCAACAAATCGACGAACTAGCAAAAGCAGGTTATAGTGAAAGTCCTACTTATGCAAAAGCATTAAAAGCACTCGTAAGTGCTTACAATCTCAAATCGTTAGATAGTAGAACAGCAACGAAACCAAAGAGTAATAGTAATGTATTATTAGTAGGTGGTTTATTGTTAGGTACTGCCCTACTCTATCAAAATGAAATTAAAAACTACTATAAAAGAGTAGCCTAATTTTTATCTGAATTGTTTACATTTTTTTGTTATTATAATGGTTCTTTAAAAAGTCGGGTTCCCGTGATTCCTCTTCGTTAACTATTTCTTCTAATTCCTCATTTGTTGGCATTCTACGCTCAAACAAAGAAGTGTAAAGCCCATGTTTTACGCCTATTAATTGATATTTTATATGTAAATACCAATCAACCCAAATTTCATACACTAACATTTTTATAGTTACATAGAAAATTACAATTACAATTCCTACAATCATTAAAAGTATATATATTATTGTTCTCATTTTGTTATTGTATTGGTGTATTACTAAAGTTTTTTATTACTTCGCACTTTTTGCATAGCACTATTTGGTTTCTTTCTTTGATGTAATAACTATTAGTGCCATGGCAATAGTAAAAGACACCATTATTAAGTCTTGCTTTGTGCAGATTATTGATATTTACATTCATTATTTAATTTTTAATGTGTGCCAAATGCCATTTTCTTTAGAATAGTGCCAAACAAACTCTGGAAAATCAGCGGTTAATATAATTATTGTGGTTTCTACTACTTCGCTTTGTGCAGTATGCAACCCATTTTCTAAAAAATAGTTGTCTAATAGCAAATTAGCCATCTTATTAAGAGTTTTTTG
>CAZTVY010000100.1:0-9118 GCA_964617235.1 uncultured Rikenellaceae bacterium
GTGTTTGATAACCCGGTAAACCACTCCTTCTGATAATACGAGGAAAATTCCCGAACCAAAGTTAACTTGTAGTTTGGGTTTCGCCTCAGGAAGGATGTCATAATATTATCCTCTGTAAGCGCATAGGGACTTTGACCTAACTGCTCAACATCCTTCTTGTACTCCACATTAATTGCCTCACGTGGATTTTTATTGAGCATATACAAACTACCCAAACCCCACTTAAACCGCTCGTCCTTATCGCCATAGGCTGCAAATGTCGATATCATCCATTTTTTACTGAACTTATTACTAGTTCGTCCCGACACTCGGAAGCGATTACCCTCAATCTCGTTAAAACTGTAGGTTTTGTAGTAGGGGCCAACCTCAATATATCCAATTACATAGTAGTAATTCACGAACATATTGATAATGTCAATAAAAGTTTTGTACATAGGCACCTGTTGAACCGAGTCCACCATGGTGTATATACCCTGCTCCTTTTCAGTCAATTCGAATGGCCTAGACTGTTCCCAGTATGTGGCCTCTTGATTTAAGGCTCCTTCCTTAACCTGAACATTGATAGGCATTTCCACAACTTCTTTGGGCATTTCTGGATTTAGAACAACGCTGTCGTAACTGGTTGTTTTGTGTCCAAAAAAGCCTGTAGTCCTATCGGTTAGGTTAAAATCCACAAACAGCGACATATTTTTGGGGAACCAAAGGGTGTCATTTAACGGGGTAAACTCAGCAGTGGCAACCAAATCGTTAACAAAATTTAGGTTTACCATTTCCGATAACCTAATTTGCGCTTTAACTATGGCCCAAGTAGAATCATTTACCCAAAAATCGCCATTAAATGTTGGCTCCATTTTGCGCTTGGGTTTAAAGGTTATTTGGTAACACCACCTATTTCCCACAAACATGCTATCCACCAACATGTATCGGTAGTAGAGCATTCCTGCGTTTGCAATAGGACTTATGAGGCCCTGGTCGAATATATTGATATAGTTGTCGTATATATTGATATTCTGGTAAACCTTACCAGTAAATTGCGCAACGCTCTCATTATTCACACCTGAAATTTTGGTGGCCTTAATAATTTCCTTTTCAATTTTTGGGTTTGCCTGATAGTAGTAGTCCGACAGTGATTCTGTTATAAATATTGGCAAGTAGGTTTTACCTGTTATGGCATTTGTATCCACATAATTCCAAATAAACTTGAATTGATTGAATATTTTACGACTCTTTATATCATCATCAATGTTATTTAAATCCACCTGAACTTTATTATAACTTTTGCAGTAGTAGCTAAGATTATTAGGGTTATTCTTGTCCTTGTTTTTAATGATATTTCTAATTATACGGGTCGACTGGCTCTCGCCTGGCTTTACAACCACACCTGCTAACTCAATTGATTCTGGCTCCAATTCAATTTTAACCTCTTGGTAGACACCTTTTCTAATCTTTACTTGCTGAGGAGTGTAACCAACAAACGATACTGACAAAGAATCCTTTGCTGTTCTAGTCTCTATAAAAAACTCACCAATTTCAGATGTTATTGTCCCAACCCCAGTTCCTTTGAACGAAACATTAACATAGGCTACCGGCTCCTTAGTGCTTGCATCGATAACTTTTCCGCGGATTTTTGTGATTTGCCCAATTGCTGAAGTAGCAAAAATTAGCAGTGCAAAAAACGCAAAATATATATGTAATAGTCTTTTTATCAAACCAAAAAAAAATTAAACAATACCTTCTCTTAAAATATCGTGTATATGAATAACCCCATCGTACTTACCTTTGTTCAATACAAGTAGCTGAGTTATCTTGTACTGCTCCATTAAGTTGAAAGCATGAATGGCAAGTTCATCCTTTTCAATAGTCTTGGGGTTAGTCGACATAATATCCTTAGCTGTTATACTATCGAACGATTGCGTTTTCTGTAACATGCGGCGCAAGTCGCCATCAGTTATTATACCCATAACCTTCCCTTCATCATCTACAACCGCAGCAGCACCAAGTCTTTTAGATGATATCTCAAGGATTACTGGACGCAACTCATCGCTAGGTTTAACTTTTGGAATATTATCCGAAGAGTAAATATCGGCTACACGCATATAGAGTTTCTTGCCCAATGCTCCACCCGGGTGAAAACGGGCAAAATCCTCGGGTGTGAACCCTCTCAGTTTTAACAAGCAAACAGCCAACGCATCGCCAATAACCAACTGTGCAGTTGTACTCGATGTTGGGGCTAAGTTATTTGGGCAAGCCTCCTTGTCAACGGTGGCCTTCAATACGTAATCGGCTTTTTGAGCAAGGTATGAATTAGTACTGGAAACTATAGCAATAATTTTGTTCCCAAGATTTTTTATCAAGGGAACCAAAACCTTTATTTCAGGAGTGCTTCCACTTTTTGAAAGGCAAATAATTACATCATCGGGTTGAATAATTCCTAAATCGCCATGTATGGCATCGGCAGCATGTAAAAAAATGGCTGGAGTACCAGTTGAATTAAAGGTTGCCACCATTTTATTAGCAATTATGGCACTTTTACCAATCCCCGAAACAATTACCCGTCCTTTTCCGTTATATATAAGCGAAACGGTTTTTTCAAAATCATCGTCTATAAAGCCTGCTAGTTTCTCAATTGCAGCCGCTTCTGTTTTGATTGTTTGAATGGCAATACTTTTGATATCGATGTTCATAAAGACCAAAATTTTTATAACTTTGTTACCCTTTTGTTAAAAGACCTTAAAAATGTATCTTTTACTAAAAAATGGAGTATTTTTATATAGCAAAAGTATCTTTTTTTTTCAACTCTGATTACAAGAGGGTATTAACAAAAGCTAAAAAGGTTTTTCCAAAATAAGTGTTTAGTTGAATTTATGAGTATTAACACAGCAGAAGTTTCATTAAAAGAGTATTTGTCTAAATACTTTGGCTTTACCACATTTAAGGGTAATCAGGAAGCTATTATCCGAAATGTTTTGGGTGGAAACGACACCTTTGTGCTTATGCCAACTGGTGGTGGGAAGTCGTTATGCTATCAACTTCCCGCCCTAATAATGGAAGGCACTGCAATTGTAATTTCGCCACTTATTGCCCTGATGAAGAATCAGGTTGACTCAATGCGTAGTTTTGTGGTGGAGGACGGTGTTGCCCATTTCCTTAACTCATCGCTTAACAAGGCTCAAATACAGAAGGTGAAGCAGGACGTAACAAATGGCGTAACTAAGATGCTTTACGTTGCTCCTGAATCCCTTACAAAAGAGGAAAACATACAGTTTCTTAAGCAAATAAAAATATCGTTTTACGCCATTGATGAGGCGCACTGTATATCGGAATGGGGACATGATTTCCGCCCTGAGTACCGTCGCATTCGCCCAATTATCAACGAAATTGGGAACGCTCCGCTAATAGCCCTTACTGCAACTGCAACACCTAAAGTACAAAGCGATATTCAGAAAAACCTCGGAATGCAGGATTCCACAGTATTCAAATCGTCATTCAATAGGCCAAACCTTTACTACGAAATACGACCAAAGGTTAATGCGGTTAAAGAAATAATAAAGTACATCAAGAATAATACAGGAAAATCGGGTATTATTTACTGCCTTAGCCGTAAAAAGGTTGAGGAGATGGCAGAAATCCTTAAGGTTAATGGTATCAAAGCCCTACCATACCATGCTGGTATGGATGCATCGACACGTTCCGATAATCAGGACAAGTTCCTTATGGAAGAGGTTGATGTTATTGTTGCAACCATTGCATTTGGGATGGGGATAGACAAGCCCGATGTTAGGTTTGTTATGCACTACGATATACCTAAGAGTTTAGAGGGTTACTATCAAGAAACTGGTCGCGCTGGTCGAGATGGAGGCGAGGGACAGTGTATTACCTACTATAGCTACAAGGACATTCAGAAGTTGGAGAAGTTCATGCAGGGTAAGCCTGTATCGGAACAGGAAATTGGCAAGCAACTGCTATTGGAAACCGTTTCGTATGCAGAATCATCGATGTGTCGACGTAAATCGCTATTGAATTACTTTGGAGAGGAATACACCGAGGAAAACTGTGGAACATGCGACAACTGTTTGCATCCAAAAACTCAGTTTGAAGGACAGGAGCAATTGCAAATGGTTCTTGAAACCATTATTGCAGTAAACCAGAAGTTTAAGGCCGACCATGTTATTAATATCCTAATGGGGAATGTTACAGCGGCCGTTAAATCATACAAACACAACAAACTAGATACATTTGGAGAAGGCGCCGAAAAGGACCAACGTTTCTGGAACTCAGTTATTCGTCAGTCGTTAGTAATGAAGTTCATCGATAAGGATATTGAGAACTATGGCCTTTTATTTATCACTCCAAAAGGTCAGGAGTTTCTAAAAAAACCTTACGACATAATGTTCTCCCTCGACAACGAGTTTGAAGAAGGCGAGGATGATGAATCCATTGGAATGCCTATGGATAAAGGAGGTGCTGCCGATGATGAGTTGCTGAATATGCTTAAGGATTTAAGGAAAAAGGTTGCCAAAAAGAAAAACCTTCCTCCTTTTGTCATATTCCAAGACCCCTCGTTGGAGGATATGTCGATTCAATACCCTATTACCCTTGAGGAATTGCAGAATATATCGGGTGTTGGAGCTGGTAAAGCTAAACGTTTCGGACAAGAGTTCATCGATTTAATAAAATCGTATGTTGAGGATAAGGACATTATCCGTCCTCAGGATATGGTGGTTAAATCAGTTGCCAACAAATCGCTGCTGAAGGTTTATGTAATACAGAGCATCGACCGTAAAATGGATTTGAATGATATTGCCGAGGCCAAAAACCTAGAGATGAACGAACTCCTTAACGAAATAGAGGCAATTGTAAACTCTGGTACAAAAATTAACCTCGATTACTACATCGATAAGGTTGTGGATGAAGATAAGCAGGATGAGATTTTTGACTATTTCCAAAACGAGGCTGAAAGCGAGAGCATTGAGGATGCTATAAGTGCGCTAGGAGAAGGAGATTACACCGAGGAAGAAATTCGCTTGATGCGTATTAAATTTATGTCGGAAATGGGGAACTAATCTTTAAGTATATCCTATACCGTAATGGCTTCAATACTAAAAGTTGACTCGCTAAGTAAATCCTTTGGCTCAATTAAGGCCTTAGATAAACTGAATTTGACCATATCGAAAGGTGAAGTGGTTGGAATTCTTGGCCCTAATGGTAGTGGCAAAACAACTTTTCTCTCATTAATTCTAGGCATAAAAACTGTCAACTCGGGTAGCTTTAGTTGGTTTAGCGAACCTCAAGGAAAACTAGTAAACAGTATATTGGGTTCGTTACTTGAAGTTCCTTACTTCTATCCATATTTATCTATCGAAAAGAACCTAAAAATAACAGCACTCTCCCGCGGTTATGGACTTGAGAGCATTGCTGATGTTTTGCATCAGGTAAATTTATACGAACGACGTAAGGCTCCTTGTTATACCCTATCGTTAGGAATGAAACAAAGGCTTGCGCTAGCGCAAACCCTGCTAGGAAACCCCGAGGTTCTTGTGTTAGATGAGCCCACCAACGGATTAGACCCTGAGGGTATTGCTGATGTTAGGAAACTCATTAAAGACCAATCGTACCTTGGAAAAACAATAATTATTGCTAGCCATAATCTGGACGAGATACAAAAGGTTTGCTCGCATGTTGTAATCCTTAAGAATGGAAAAGATATTGCACATGGCAAGGTTGAGGAACTCCTCAGCATTAATCAGGTGGCGATAGTTGAAACTCAGCAAGTAAACGAGTTGAATGTTTTGCTAAATGAGATTAAAGGCTGTAAAATTCTCGAAAAAAACATTACAGGATTTGTTCTTACGTTCGACAATCAAGTTAACGTGCCAGAATTCAGCGCTTTACTCTCTAATAATGGAATCACCCTTAATAGGTTTGAGGTTAGGCGCCCCACCCTTGAGGAGTTGTTCCTAGGCATTGTTAAGCAAACTAATTCCTAAGTGAAATGAAGAATTTGCTTAAAATAGAACTTATAAAGACGGCCTACTATCCTACCTTTTGGGCAATTCTGCTACTTCATACATTTTTCTTTTTTGCCATAATAGCGTTAGGTGCAAATTTGAATATTAACATTCAAGGAGTTCAGGTTTTCAAGCTTTTTGCTAGCAACTATATCTGGGGAACAACCGCTTGGATAGCCAGCTGGTTTAACCTGCTTCTAGCCATTATGCTCATAGTGCTTGTTGGTAACGAATTGCAATACAGTACATTTCGACGTCAGATACTTGACGGGCTAACCCGAAACCAAATAATTCTTGGCAAATTAGTTCTGATAATTAGTTTGTCAGTATATGTAATTTTATTAGTTACCCTAACAGGATTTACTGTTGGTTTAACTTCCGGTGAGCCTTGGGTTAATGGTTATTTTCATGGATTTAGTTATGTATTGGTATTGAGTGTTCAGTCACTTGCGTATATGACGCTTGCAATGCTACTGGTGCTAATCTTCAGAAATATTGCTCTTGCCATTGTCACATATTTGCTCTACTTTATAATGATAGAGCCAATTATCAGAATATTTTTCCCCGATAACATTGATGTCTTCTTCCCAATGAAGTTGATATCCAACCTAACCCCTATACCCGATTTTATGGGTATGCTTACCGAAGAGTTTTCAAGTATGCAAGGCGTTGACCCCAATAGCGTTCAGCAATTACAGTCAATCCCCGATGGAATTCCAGTTTCTTTATCGGTTCCTATATGCTTGGTGTACATTGCGATATTTATTGTTTCATCACGCCTTATCCTCAAGTATAGAGACTTATAAAAATCTCGTGCAAAAACTATTCCTTCTAAATTTTCAAAACCAGAATTGATTTTGTTCTGATAGGATTGTATATTTGTTAGTAATCGAATCCTAAAGGTAATGGCTATGAAAAAACTCCTACTTCTTGCTTTTGTGGCAATATCTATTTTTGCGCAAGCACAAACCAAACTTACCAACGAAACTCATGGTTTTATTCCCAACGAGCGAAATCCCATGGTGATTACAAACTACGTTGAGCCAGGAAACTTTGGCAAAAATGTTATTTGGGATTTCACCAATTTGCAGGTAACCAACACTTTTGAGGGTTTAATCCTGGAAACATACCTCTCGAAGTGCTGTAATCTATTCTCTAAAGGCAATACTGTGCTTGAGGAATTTGGAAACTTCTTTGTATTCGAAACCTCAGCAAACAGGCTGGAACAACATGGATTTCTCTCCTCAACAGGAAACACTCAAATTGTATATACAAAACCTTTTATTAAAATGCAGTACCCATTCACCTACGGAAGTCATTTCGATGGAAACTTTGAAGCCGACTATATTATAAACGGTCAGAAAACGGGAAAACTTATTGGCACATACAAAGTAGAAGGCGATGCAAAAGGCAAACTCAAATTACCAAATGGCAAAGAACTAGGCAATGTACTTAGAGTAAAAGAGGTGAAGTCGTCAAAACAAATTATTAATGGAACCACTACCAACTTTGAAGATATTACTTACCGTTGGTATGTTGAAAATCACAGGTTCCCTGTTCTTGTGCTTATTAAAAGCACATACAACTATAACGGAACTCCCTCCGTAACCACAAAGGCTGCATTTAACAGCAATATTATTAGCACAACACCAAATGTTGATTTGCAGGATGGTGATTTAAAAATAGAAATATACCCGAACCCATACCAAGGCAGAGTTACAATAGCATATAATCTGGAAAATACTGCAAATGTTAACATATCAGTTTTCGATTTGACCGGGAAACTGGTTAACGTTGTAACCAATGGAGTTGAAGGTGCAGGGCAAAAGCAGCATTACTTTTCAGCTGTGGAGTTGGGAATGTCTGCGGGCGCATATATAGTTAAATTACGAGTAGACAACAAGGAAGTGTCAAGAAAGATCCTTGAATTAAAGTAAACTAGTCATGTTCGATAAAAAATCCCATCTAAACAGTTGGGATTTTTTTATGGCTTTACAATCAAAAATTAGCACAAAAATATTCCGCAAACACATATAAATCAAATCGATACAAATAATTACAAAAGTTTTAATAGTTATCAACAATCCTCGTTTTGAAATTTTGGTTTTGCTAACTTCGCAAGGAATAGTTTCTAAATAATCAAACTTTTAAATACTTGTAATTCAGCCTTCAGCTATTTTGTTTCAGAAAATCTGATGTCTGATATCTTGAATCTATACAATGGGAAAATTTGTTCATCTGCACGTTCACACGCAATACTCCATTCTCGATGGAGCATCGAGCATTAAGGGCTTGATTGATAGGGCTAGAGAGTTAGGCATGCCTGGGGTTGCCGTTACCGATCATGGTAATATGTTCGGGATAAAGGAGTTTATCAATACCGCTAACAAGATTAATGGCTCCGTTAACGACGAGATTAAAAAGATTAAGTGCGATATAGAGAATCTTCACGCCGAAAAGGAGAAAATTGAGGATTTCGATTCACAGTTAAATGCACTAAAATCAAAAATTGCAGAACAAGAAGCAAAACTTTTCAAGCCAATTATTGGATGTGAGGTTTATGTTGCTAAAAAAACTCGGTTCGACAGAACCGATAAGGAGGACAGAGGAAATCATCACCTTATACTGCTTGCTAAGAACAAGGAGGGATACCATAATCTTGTTAAACTTGTAAGTTACGGTTTTACCGAGGGTTTTTACTATAAACCCAGGATTGATAAGGAGTTACTACGCAAACATAGTGCGGGATTAATTGTATCGAGCGCATGCTTGGGTGGTGAAATACCTCAGGCCATTATGAATGGCGATATGGCTGCAGCGGAGCAGATTGCCTTGGAGTTCAAGGAAATTTTTGGCGATGATTACTACCTTGAGTTGATGCTCCACAAATCGGGCGATTTTAAGATTGACGAGGATGTCTACGAAAATCAACTTAAGGTAAACAAGGCAATAATTGAGCTATCAAAGAAAACGGGCATCAAGTGCATTGCAACTAACGACGTGCACTTTGTGCTTGCCGAGGATGCTCAGGCTCACGATAGGTTAATCTGCTTAAATACGGGCAAGGATTTAGACGACAAGAACAGAATGCGTTATACTTTTCAGGAGTA
>CAZTVY010000101.1:0-9072 GCA_964617235.1 uncultured Rikenellaceae bacterium
AATCCAGAACGATATTTTAAAGGAGTTTATGGTGCGTAATACATACATCTACCCACCTGAATTCTCAATGAAAATTATTGCTGATATTTTCGAGTACACATCGAAGAATATGCCTAAGTTCAACAGTATCTCAATCTCTGGTTACCATATGCAGGAAGCTGGAGCGACTGCTGATATTGAGTTAGCATATACCTTGGCCGATGGTTTGGAGTACTTACGTACCGGAACCAAGGCTGGTATCGATATCGATGCTTTTGCGCCTCGCTTATCGTTCTTCTGGGCAGTTGGTATGAACCACTTTATGGAGATTGCCAAAATGCGTGCTGCTCGGTTACTTTGGGCTAAAATTGTGAAACAATTCAATCCAAAGAATCCAAAATCGTTAGCGCTAAGAACACATAGTCAAACATCGGGATGGAGCTTAACAGAGCAAGATCCATTCAACAACGTAGCACGTACTTGTATTGAGGCTATGGCTGCAGCACTTGGTCACACACAAAGTTTGCACACCAACGCTTTGGACGAGGCAATTGCACTTCCAACCGATTTCTCTGCACGTATTGCTCGTAATACACAGCTTTACATTCAGGAGGAGACCAATGTTTGTAAGGCCGTTGACCCTTGGGCAGGTTCATACTACGTGGAGCATTTAACCCACGAGATTGCGCATAAGGCTTGGAAACTTATTCAGGAGGTTGAAGAGCTGGGTGGAATGTCGAAAGCAATTGAGACAGGTGTTCCAAAAATGCGTATCGAGGAGGCTGCTGCTCGTAAACAGGCTCGTATCGACTCTTGCAAGGATACAATTGTTGGTATTAATAAGTACCGCTTGGAGAAGGAAGACCCAATTGAAATTCTTGACGTTGATAACACCGCAGTACGTGAGGCCCAAATTCGTAGATTACAAAAACTACGCGCTGAGCGTAACGAAGCAGAGGTTAAAGCAGCGCTTGAGGCAATTACCCGTTGCGTTGAAACCAAGCAAGGCAACCTACTTGAACTATCGGTTGATGCTGCAAAAAAACGTGCAACTTTAGGTGAAATTTCATACGCTTGCGAGAAAGTGGTTGGCCGCTACAAAGCAGTTATCCGCTCAATCTCTGGTGTTTATTCTGCTGAATCTATGGACGATAATAGTTATAAAAAAGCCAAGGAACTTTGCGAGAAGTTTGCAAAGCAAGAAGGTCGTCAACCACGTATTATGATTGCCAAAATGGGTCAGGATGGTCACGACCGTGGTGCTAAGGTGGTTGCAACTGGTTATGCCGATATCGGCTTTGATGTTGATATGGGTCCATTGTTCCAAACCCCAGCCGAGGCTGCTAAACAAGCTGTTGAGAACGATGTTCACGTTCTTGGAGTATCGAGTCTTGCTGCAGGTCACAAAACTTTAGTTCCTCAGGTAATGGAAGAGCTTAAAAAGTTGGGTCGCGAGGATATTATGGTAATTGTTGGTGGGGTTATTCCTGCACAGGATTACCAGTACCTATACGACCACGGTGTAGTAGGAATCTTTGGCCCTGGAACCTCTGTTTCTACCGCAGCAACAAAGATTCTCGAAATTTTACTGGAGAAATTCTCAGAGTAGTAAAGTTTATACTTATGGAAATGCCTACCTCTAATGAGGTGGGCATTTTTTGATATTTACCTCCTCAGGGTTTCAAACCCTTGAAGGGGTAGTGTGGAGTATTTGGCTATTTTTAATAACTTTGGTAAGATGTTTGATAAAGTTTAGACAATAGAATAAAAAAACAACGATATGAAAAAGCAAATTACAGTAATATCAGCATTAATGGTTGCAATGCTTATTTGCATCAACCTGAAATCAGTAGCACAAATCGATAAAGCAAGACAAACCCTTGAAGACGTTATAGCCGAACAGGATCAAGATATCTATACGCTTCGTTTCTTTGATGCTTTAACTGGTGAGCCTGTTGAAGGGGGCGATGTTATGGTAGAAAATGTTGGAACGTTCAAAACCGATTCTGCCGGTAGGGCAATGTTCCCCAAACAGCCCGATGGTTTGTACAAAACTATCTTTAAGAAAAGCGGCTATATTACCGCAGTTTACAATGTGGATATTGTTGCCGAAACCATTTTTAAGAATCGTTTGGTTGTTTCACCTGTAATGGATATTAGCCAGTTTAGGGTTGTGTTGGACTGGGAGCAACAGCCTTTGGATTTGGATGCTCACTTCGTGAAAGCGAATTCTTACCATATTAGCTTCCGCAATACTCGTGTTTTAGCCGATGGCACAGGTATGCTAGATCGTGACGATATGGATGGCTTTGGGCCAGAAACTATTACTGTGGAAAGAATTGATGCCAATGGAAACTACGCTTTTTTTGTGCATAACTATTCTGCACACGAAAAATCTGGTTCTCCAAATCTTTCGGTGTCAAAGGCTACGGTTAGGGTTTATAGTGGTAACCGTTTATTAAAAACGTTCCAAATTCCCGAAGGATTTACCGAGAAAACCTGGAATGTTTTTAAGGTGGTTAACGGACAAGTTGAGTAGTGGCAATATTGGTTTTGTCATACTGAGCGAAGCGAAGTATCTTAATCTTTCACTTTGCTCAAGATGACCAGCCTATAATGGTTTGCTTAGTTTAAGAGTGTGAGTTAGCAACTCAATTCCACCAAAATTCCCGTGTCCAGGGATAACCATTTTTGCATCAGGGAACTTATCAATCACCTTTTGTATTGTGATTGGGTAAGCCTTTAAATCTCCATCAACAGTATTCCCTAAATTGGTAGAATTGATGCTTTTTGCCATACAGCCTGCAAAAAGAATTTTCATCGAAGGAATCCACACTACAATGTTATCCATAGAGTGCGCCGCTCCCAAATAGTAGCATAGAATTTCTTTGTCACCTAAAAAAAGTTGAAGTGAGTCCTTAAATCCATTATCAGGATAGTTCTGTCCTTTTTGTTTTAAAATATCTATGGTTAATTGATTTGCGTATGTTTTTACTCCAATCCTTTTAAGGTAATCTAATCCTCCTGTACAGTCGTTATGCCAGTGGTTTGGCGCAAAGCCAATTATTTTTAGTTTCAAAGAATCCGTTGTAAAATCAACCAATTCTTCAGTTTGCAAAATAGTGATAGGTGTGTCGAATAGGAAAGCCTCATTATTGTTGATGAGTATTAATCCATTGGAAGGAAATCTTCCAAATTGAGAGTCGTTGGTGTAAGAAATGTGAATAAAGGCGTTATCAGCTATTTTAACAAGAGTTATATCGTTGTTGACCTTAATTTGAGTATAAGTTTGTGCATAATTTGCGGATGCGACAACTAGGCATAGAAGGAAAATAATAGTTCTCATAGTTGGGTTGGTTTAATCATATCACAAAAATATGTATTTCTTTACGATCAACTATCAACTAGCAACCATCAACCTCTACTCGCTACTACGCAAACTTTTTTTTCTTTCTTAACTTCTCCTTTTAGGTTAAAGTATTCAATGTAGATAATGTAAATACCCACAGAAACCCTCCTGTTATTGAAATTGATTCCATCCCAACGAATTGAACCTTCGGTTCCAAGCAGTAAATTGTTTGCAAGGCGATAAACCTCAACTCCACTCGAAGTGTAAACCCTAATATTTGCTACATATCCCGCATCGGTTAGGTTGTAGTTGATAAGTAGGTAGTCGTCGCGGCCATCGCCGTCGGGTGAGAATGTTTCGGGTGATAGCGTGAAGTTCGACGATGAGGTTGTTTCATCGGTGTACTGCGAGTTTTTGTAGCTTGGCGTTGCAAACCCAACCACCTGCGATGCCGATTGCCACGTTGAGGCTTCGTTCGTTGGCAAGTTCGGGCTTATTCTCTCCAGCGAAACACCTTTAACATTAGCAATTAACTTACTATGCATCTTCTCGGTATAGTAAAATTCATCTATTACCCCTAGTTGTTCATCGAGCAATACCACATAGCCCTTATCGTTGTTGAACGAGGCCAACTTTGATGCCCACGCGATGGCTTTAGGGTTCTCCACAGTGTAAAATTGCGTTACGAGTGCGGGATTTGTGCATATAACCACATACTCATTTGGGAAGAATAGTCGCGCTGTGTCTGAAGTAAAATAGGTTTCATTCAGTTCAAGAGTATTCAAATTTCTATTGCTTAGGTAGATTTTTTTAAGGTCGAAGGTTTTGTCCGAGTTGTTATATAGTTCAACGAAATCGGTTCCGCCAGTGTAGGGGTTGAAAAGTACTTCATTTATAGCAATTTCGTTGGCCAGTGGTGTTTGTGGAAGAGCAAAATCAATATCAACCTCATCAATTCTGTTGCCAGCAAAATCCATAACATCGTTCGATACTGTCAATGTATATTTTTGATTAACCGCCATTGGGTTTGTTAGCGTAATAGTAACCTCGTTGAAAAGATTACCGCTCGAAACGATATTGAGTATTCCCAGAGCGTTTGGTGTTGAGTAGTTATCGCTCAGCGTAAAGCTAAGGCTATCCATTGGTTCGCTATAGCTTATTTTGATAGTTCTGTTATCCAGTACCTCTGTTGCAACAACTCGTGGTTTGGTAATATCAAGATTTTCCCCTGTAACAGAGTTGGGTGCACAGGGCGTTCCTCCTTGTGAGTCTTGACTTGCTCTCCAGTTGTTTGAGCCTTCTGCCAAATTGGTAATATCGACGCATTCCATTGAGTAACCACCGCTGTTTCGGGCTGCATCGTTGTACCAATTCTTGGTGTAGTTTGCAAACGCAATAAGGTTGCTGTTGCTATCGAAAAGCTTTATAAGCATTCCATCGTTCAGTAGGGCTGGGAAGCTGGTTACTCCAATTGCCTGACCGTAAATAGAAAGATATCCCGATGCAGTATTAGTGCAGACAACCGCATAACTTTGCGGGGCGATTTTTGCCGCTGGCAAATTAACAGTGGTGGAGTTGAATTGCATTTTCCATCCAGTTATTGATGCCGAGTCGGAATTTGGATTGTAGAGCTCAATGTACTCGTATTCGGGAAGGCCAACGCTTGGTATTGGGTTGGCCATTATTTCGGTGATAACCAATCGACCTAGATTCCCCTCGGTGCCAATTCCAAACGTGGCGCTATCGGGTATGGCGTAGCCATTCTCATCTGAAATATTCGAAATGTTTAACTGTAGGTTACCCAATGGCATCCTCGATGTTGTGAGTAAAACCTCGTTGGGTTTTGCTGCGTTAAATTGTACCGATTGAACGGCTATACTTTCGCCACTCTCTTTCTTAATGGCATAGTTGTCAATGTTCGATGCGCGGGTTGGGTTTATGCTCTTGCTAAACTGCACCTTAACCGATGATAGATTCATCGATTTTACCGATTTAAGTAAAGGAGGATACTCAATCGTGCAAATCTTTAAATTATCAACCCAAAGAAGCCCTGCTCTGGATGCAGTGAACCCAAATCCCAATCCGCCATAGTTAATGGTTAAATCGCCCTTTAAAATGATCTCTCCGCCTAAAATCATACCGCCCGATTGCTTGGGCTGATACCAAAGCGAAAGTTTGCCCGTTGGCGAAAGGGTAAGTTTTAGCTTAACCTCATCGTTCTCGTTCCAGTCGAAGGCAGTAACTATAAGGTTGTTGCGTTTGCTGCCCTCGAACGACCATAGCGAGAGCAAATCGTTACCGTTGCTGGGGTTTATTCCAACTGCAATGCCTGTTGCAGTACTTAAATCTTCTGATGTTGAGGCTGCCACAAGGTAGAAATAGTTATCGGATGAGGGGTCCCAATTTCCATTACGTATGGTTACCTCCCACTCAATGGCCTTTCCTCCCGATGAACTTATGCCGATTGGAAATGCAAGTGTGTTTACCTTCCCATCGGGACTGCCAGCGTGTATAAGCGATTGTCCTCCTGCAATTGGGGTAATTGTGGAGAGTTTCCAGTTTTGAATGCCATTCCAAGTTGGCGTGTTGCTCTCAAAATCTTGGTTAACTGTGCAATTCTGATTATAACCCACAAACATCTCGGGCGATACTCCTTGTTCTAAAGTTCCCGATGTTGCCTTAAACTGATATTTCCCAATACTGTTCAGTTTTACTCCGTTCCAAGTTGATATTCCATTGTTTATTGAACTTGCTATTGGCGATATTTCCATTTGTCCATTTCCGCTTTGGAGCAATAAACTTGCATTTCCTGCAAAGTTTGTATCGCTATTTCCCAAACTATCGGTTGCCGATGCTTTTATGCTGAATGCTTGATTTGGTAAACCAATAAATGGTACTTGTGCAAACGTGAGTTTTGATGCCACAACATCCATTTTGCATGGTTGTCCGTAAATGGTTAATGGAATTGTGGTGTTGAACGCTGTTCCGTTGGTACCCGATTGCAGCCCGTGATTGCTTGTGGGTATGTAGAATCGGAACTTTGTGCCATCAACTATGGCATTCTCCCGAATAAATGCTTTTATGGTAATATCGAGCGAGTCGTTGTTTGGAATAATAATGCTGTTCTCCGCAATACTAAGTACAAATTTCCCGCTACTAACGCTAAAACTTGGTGTAATAGCTCCGGTGGGAGTTATTATGGTAAATCCTTTAAGCATTTGCGAAAGTTGAACTGCATTTTCGGGGTCGAAGGTGGCAAGTGTAAAAGTGGTTGTAATTAACGGTAAGCCATCCGATGTGCCTTTATCCTTTAGACGAAGCCTTATCACTTCAAATGAGGTATTTTCATTACTATTTACTGATGATACAGTGATAGTGTCCTCGCTTGTGTTTATTGGAACAGCAATACCATCGTTATCGCCACAGGTAATAAATGCCGATGCCACATCATCGAGTGTTGCGCTTTGCGCCAATAACGAGAATTTTTCAGGGATTGAGTAGTTAACCCCAGTATAGGTTGCCTCTCCATTTACAATATTGGCCGTTTCGCCACCTGAAATTACAAGCGTTCCACTGCCTGCTGCCAGTTTTAGGTTCATTGCTCCGTTAAAATCCTTATCGATATTTTCGTTTTTGTCGGTGGCTGCAATTTTGGCCGTAAAATTTTCCAAAACTCCCACCCTGGCAGGAACTTCCTTGAACGATAGTTTTGTGGCATCAACCTTTATGGTAAAAATATTTGAGGTGATATTTGAGACAAACTGTGAGGCAAATCCTGAGCCTTGTTCATACGCAGTAAATCCGTGAGAATTTTTATCAACGTAAAGTTGAATTGCCTGATTATCGGTTAAATCTTTACTCTTTAGGTATGCCCAAATGCTTATTTCTGTTGATGTTCCATCGGGCACAATTAGCGATTGTTCTCCAAAGTATATCTCAACGGTTGCTGTTTTAATTTGCACATCGGCAAGTGTAATTAGTGTGCCGTTTCGCTTAACCAGGACTCCCTCAATTGCTCTGTTTAACGTAGCAATGTTGGCTAAACTTGTTCTGCTTAGCTTGATATATTTGACGATTGTGGGGGCGTTATCGCCGCTTCCTGCATCGTTTATTTTAAGGCGCATTATCTCAACGGCTTTTTCGGGGCTTGTATTAAGCGATTGAATATTGACGGCTACGGGTTGCGATGTTGGCTCGCTGGCTGTTGATGTGGTGTCGTTTACGGTTTTGATATCGTTGCTAATTGCCTCAATGAGTCCGCCACTTTCGGCCTTTATGCTGAATGTTCCTGTTGTGCTGTAAACAAGGTCAGTCCATTGCGCTGTTCCGCTTGCGGCAGTTTTGGTAAGACCACTAGCCGATGTTAAGTTTCCATTGCCTTCGTTTAAGCTTAGTGTTACAGGTTGTGCAAAATCGTTATCAATACTTCCAAACTCGTCGCAACCGCTAACCGATACGCTGAAGTTTTTATTCAGCCCAATAGCTGTGGGTTGTTGGGTAAACCTCAGATGCGTAGCTTGCACCTGAACCGTAAAGCTGTTCGATGTTACTTTTGCTGCAATTGGTTTGACAAAGCCAGAGCCCGATATCCCTGCAATAAATCCGTGGTTTTGGTCAATCTCAAAGGTTAGGTTGGTTCCTTCGGTTATTCCATTCTTAAGGTATATGCCTAAGGTAAATTCATCTTTTGTACCGTCGTTAATAACCATTTGGGTTGAATCAATATCCAGAATAATGGTTTCGTTTGTTATCTGCGAATTATTTATGAAGATATTGCCGCTTGGCCCCGTAATTTTTACTCCACCAATTATTGAGTTCCATGGCGATAGAGTGGGCGAGGGGTTGTTAAATGCAACCCGCTTTACACGGGTAGGCTTATTATCGCCACTGGCCATATCTTGAATGGCAAAACGGAACACATCAACAGCATTTTGCAAACTATTTGCCAATGAGGATATTGTACCACCTGCAATTTGTGCAGTTGAATTTAGTATGTTGGTTGTGTTATCATTTAAGTTTGCGGCATCGTAGGTTATGCTGATATTATCAGCCCAAAGGAGCATGTCGGCTGATGATGTGTAACGGTAAAGTATACCGAAGTTTACAAATGCGGTATGGTTGATATCCACTATGCTGCCGTAGTTGACTAAATCGGTAAAAATGCCGTTAACCGATGCTTTAAGCGTAAATGCACCGTTTGCTAGGCGTTGAACTTCAATTGCGCCTGCCTTTCCTGTGCCAATTTGGGTTTGCCAGTTTAATGTTGATGTAAGAATTATTTGCGGTGTTCCGTTTGTTACTCTCCATATCTTTAGCAGGTCGTCGCTTCCTGTAAGGTTAACGCCTACGGCGTAGCCCGAGCCAGTCCCGGGAGTGGTCATTGTAGTGCCATCACTCATAAGGTACACCCACCAACTATTCGATGTAGAAGGGTCGTTGCCATGCCTAATTAGCATCCGCCAGGTTAAATCGCCTGTGGTTACATTCCATGTGGGTAGGGGATAGTAAATGGTGTCGGTGGCACTAGCGGTGTTGTTAAAGGTATGCTTCAGTGAGCGTGCTTCCGCCAGTGGCGATGATGTTGATGCACTCCATCTGCCTGTGGGTTTTTGAGTCCAAGCAGTAAGGTCATCAACCTCAAAATCGATATTAATCTGTCCTATAACAGTAAGCGATAAAACTGTTAAAATCAGAGTGAACAGTCGTTTCATTTCTTTTAATTACTATTTTTACGAACAATAAAT
>CAZTVY010000102.1:0-9064 GCA_964617235.1 uncultured Rikenellaceae bacterium
AATAAATTTGAAAATTTAAAAACATATAAATTATGGGGATATACGTTATAATGATTGTTTTCTTCGTAATTAGTTTCTTAGTTGGACAACAATTACGTTCGAAATTTGCGAAGTATTCTCGTGTATCGTTAGCCAAAGGATTAAGTGGAAAAGAGGTGGCTGAACTAATGTTATCGAATAATGGCATTAACGATGTTAGGGTTATTAGTGTTGAAGGGCAACTTACCGACCATTATAACCCCACCGATAAAACAGTTAACCTTAGTCCTGATGTTTATAATGGCAGAAGCGTTGCTGCTGCGGCAGTAGCAGCCCACGAATGTGGACATGCAATTCAGCATGCAAAAAGCTATGCATTCCTGCAAATGCGCTCCTCGTTAGTTCCTGTTGTAAGTATTGCTTCGCGATATGTTCAATGGGTTCTACTTGCAGGAGTTATTTTGCTACAAACATTCCCTGCAATTTTACTAATTGGTGTTGTAATGTTGGCGCTAACAACCCTTTTCAGCTTTATCACTTTACCCGTTGAGTTCGATGCATCGCGCAGAGCTCTGGCTTGGCTCAACAGCACAGGTTTAACCTATGGAGAAAGTGCAGACAATGCCCGTGATGCCCTAAAATGGGCAGCACTAACATACGTTGTAGCCGCATTGGGTTCTTTAGCTACGCTACTTTACTATTTAGGCTTTCTAAACGGAAACGACGATTAATTCTAGAAATTGGGATTGAATACTTCTGGATTGAATTCCGTCTCGAAATATTGGACGCCTTTTGGCGTTGCAATTGCTCTTAAATGATAATTAAAAGCGGCATAATACCGTTTTGAACTATCGCTTTTAAACCAATTCTCAAAAATCTCGAAGTTTGTAAAATCTAAAAGGAAGGCATAGTAGAAGAGAATCGTGTCAATCTCAACATTTTCTCTATACAATCCTTCCTGTATACCCTTGTTAATATTTTGAACTATCAAGCCGTTAATGTGGGCTTGTCTGCTTGCTGATAAATTGCCTATTACATCGGGGTAGTATTTGTTTAACGCATAGAGCAAAGTGCTACTCAATTTAAGCCTTCTACCTACCAAGTATTTAGTTATAGCCCAGAATTGCTCAATGGTTTGTGTATACTGATTACATATTTTTGCTAAATCATCAAACTCATTCAGCTGTTCGTATGTTCCAACCTTTAAAACCACATCTGCTTTATTGTCGAAATACTCGTAAAGCGTCTTTTTTGATATAGCAAGGTTTCTTGCAATATCATCCATTGTTAGGCTCTTAACACCGTATTTAAATAACAAAACAGATATTTTGGGTAGTAGTTCTTCCATAATAATTGAAAGTTACAAATTTAAAAAACTTTTAAATGATTTGGATTAACTACTACAGCCTATACCTCACGACTAACTCTAAAACACGGTTATACTGTCCTTTGCTTAGCCGATATGTAATATTTCCTTTGTGGGGACGAATGGGTAGAATTGAGTAGCTAAAGTATGCCCCCAGCGACCACCTCTCGTTGTAAATGTAATCTAACCCCAAAAGTCCAGCAAACTCATATTTTTTAAAAGAGTTCAAATCCTCATCGGGAAAACTTCCTAGTTCGTTCATCTCCTCTGCCTTGCTAAGATAACCAATGCTTAAACCTCCATTGACCTGGAATCCACTAGAGAACTTATACCCAACAAGCACAGGCGCCTCAAAATAATGTAAACGAATGCGATAAAAGGTTGCAGCCTCAGTAGATGACTTTTTGTAACTTCCTTTTTGAGCATACCTTAATTCCAAACGGCCATACCAAAAACCAGTTAACTTACGCTCTACCCAAATACCAGCCAAAGGACCTGCTTTGTTGTAACCACCATGGCTATCACCATCAACCTGTGTTGCCGTTAATCCTAACGTAAATCCCGCATCGAAGTTTTGTCCAGCCAAATGGGTATATATTAGACTAGTTATCAACAGTAAAACAAAGTGGAATAAGAATCGCATACAAAAAACTACTTATCACGAATCATTTTAAGCATCTTAGGAACTCCTATCGAAGCCTTTTCTTTTATAACAGTTACATCGCGTCGCCAAACACTAACATCGTTGGGGTCAACCAAATAAATTGGGCAACATTTAGGAACATAATCAACCAATCCTGCTGCAGGATAAACATTAAGCGATGTTCCTACAACAGCGAATATTTCGGCACTTTGTGCAAGTTTAATTGCATCGGACATTGCAGGAACATCTTCGCCAAACCATACAATATGCGGACGAAGCTGATAACCTTTGTCGCAGGTATCACCCCAGTTAATATCACTATAACCTATATCAAGAATGTTACTAGGATTTGCAGTTGAACGTACTTTTTTTAACTCGCCATGCAAATGCAATATATTGGAACTGCCTGCACGCTCGTGTAAGTCATCAACATTCTGAGTTATAATATTTACGATGAAATCCTGCTCAGCCTCGGCTAAGGCTATATGACCCAAATTTGGCTTTACATCGCTAAGTTGTCGCCTACGCTCATTGTAAAATTTCAGTACAAGCTGAGGATTTTTTCTCCATCCCTCGGGACTTGCCACCTCCATTACATCATACTCCTCCCATAAACCACCCATATCCCTAAAAGTACGAATGCCACTCTCGGCGCTAATTCCTGCGCCTGTAAGCACAACAAGCCTTTTACGTATCATTGTGTTAATCCAAAATTTATTGAGTAAAAAATGGGGATTTGCCTATCGAGTTCCTCATTGAAGCGTTTAACATCATTAGCATTAAACTTGGACTTACGCCACTTGTCAACAATTTTTTCTACCCTTGCCATAATTTCCTTATCAAAAGGTACAGTTAACTGCATAAAGCCAGTACCGTTAATATTACCTAACTTCTCAAGCAAAACATAGTTTTCGCCCTCACTCCATTTGATATAGGGAAAACACTCCTCTTTTAGTTTTAATGTAATGTCGCAAAGTAATGAATTATCTTGGCCTATTGATGTAAGAACGGTAGGAACAATATCCGATTTTCCTACCCAAACAGGTAAAGCAACAGATGCTGGCTGAAAGCCAATTTTGACCCAAGAGGTTGTTAGCAGCGGTGATTCATCACCCTTAATACCTTGAACAACAATTGTTGATGATGAAGAGTAACGGACAATAAAATCGCGAAAAGGATACATTCGGTTAGAAAAATTATCCTTATTAAATTCATTGGAAAGATCGGTTTTAGTTAAGTCGTGCCTTAAGCAAAGTGATGCATTATGCAGAAAAAACTCAGGAGTTAAACCATTTTGCGCCAATGCTTCGTTAATAATATTCTGCGCTGTTTGATAACGGTTATAACCTGCGCCCTCATTTTCCTTCCCAGAAATAGAAAAATTTGTACGGACCAAATAGCCATTTGGAGCATCTAAAGGGTCATTTGCATCAAAAAACTTATAGAAAAAGTTATTGGCCTCATAGTAACCAGCTCCCCCTTGAGCATCGATAATACCAAAATTAGCCGAAATACCCCATGGCTTAGGCAAAGTATCGAGCATGTTTGCAAAATCCTTTATGGTTGAGCAGTTTGCAAGCGCAAGCTTCATAATATATCCCTCCAAATCCTTTACAGCAGATTTGTCGTTTTCGGGAATTATATTGTAGGAGGCCGAATTCATAATGGAGAAACCCGCACTATTAGTTCCTCCCCATACATGGAACTGAGTATCCTGAGAATTAACAATGCCAATGTAATCGTATCGAGCACCAACAAAGAACATCACTTTATTGTTATACTGGTCGGTATCGCGATGTTTCCATAACAAAGGGCGTCCATCGGGGGTTGCTTTGCCGCTAATAATTGCTGTTGTGCAAGAAAAAGAATTGTTCCAAAACAATACTATTGCAACAAAAACAAGAAAAACCTTTTTCCCAATCATAAAGAAAAATTTATACAGTAACGCATCTAATTCAAATTTACGATAATTTAAATTAAACAGCTCACTATAAGCAGCAATATACATCACATTATATCACCTATTAATCAAAAAAACAACGATACACAAACTACAACTCTAGTAAAGCAAGGCACTCCACATGAATTGTTTGCGGGAAAAAATCGAAAGGAATAACTCTATTTACTTTATATCCCATTTCAGTTAAAAAGATGAGATTTTTGTAAAGAGTACCAGGGCTACAGGATAGATAAGCAATTTTAGAAGGCAACCCTTCTTTAACTATCCAACTTAAAACTTCGGTTTCCAAACCTGTTCGGGGCGGGTTGGCATAAAGTAATACTCTTTTGCCCGAATTTCTCTGCTCCAAAACCCACTCGTTAACTTGAGGAATCCTTTGCCTACAAGCTCCACGGAGAATAATAGCTTCAGGAATATTAACCTTAGCGCAATCAACGGCATCGCCACTCTGCTCAACACCAATAGTTTTTGCACCAACCTTAACCCAACAATTCATTGAGTTCCCTGTTCCACAGTATAGGTCAACAACGGCATCATCAGAGTTTAGCCCAAAGAAACTCAATGTTTCGTGCAATGATTGGTTGTAGAGTTTTGGTATTAATTGTTGAAATGCGGCAGGGCCGTAAAGCAATCCATTATAATCGGTCGACCGCGGACTACCCCAAAGTAAATGCCACGTAATTTTTTCGAAAATTCGCTTACCAGCCGAAGGATTAAGATGAATCCAAAAACCTTCAATTCCTACTTCTTTTAAGGCTTGGCTAAAACCTTCAGAAACCCAATCTAAACTGGGCTTAACCTTAGTTTTTAAAACGAGTACAAGCTGGGCTCTTGATAGTACGATAAATGCCAACCTAAAATCCGCCGTTTGAGGGATATTCTCTCGAATAAGTTCAAATATCTTATTTGCATTCGAAGAATGAATTGGGCAATATGGAATTGAGATTAACTCATCACGAGCCCACATCCCAAACTCCCAATTATTACCGTTAAAATTTGCACTTAGGGTTGTTTTACTCCTATAACCCCATCGCTCAGCCTCTTCAACTGAACGAACAGGCTCAACCTTATCAGCCCAAGGTTTTAGTTTTGATTGTACAAATGTATATTTCTGGGCAAGGCTTTCGGCCATGCTCCAGTCACGATGCTTGCACCCTCTACATTTATAGACACATCCAGCAGGAATCACAATAAGGAATTTTTCTCAAAAATAACTATAATCAACAGTTTCGAAGCAGGTTAAACATTTCTTTTGGTTTAACCACAAATAATTATCTTTACACGCTTTTTAATAACAATAAATGAAAATAGTAACAAAAATATTAATTATTGCTTTGCTTATTACAACAGGAAACTCCCTGTTGGCTCAGCCAATAATTGATATCTATTTAAGTTCGCAGATTCCTGCATCGAGAGGTGCAAATTTCTACCAAGTAGAGGAAAGTCATGAGGTTCTTGCAATAAAAAATGGTTCAAGTTCTCCATTTAAAATTGTTAAAAAGTATAACAACAACGGAAAAATAATATCGGAAACTAAATACAACAGCGCAGGTGGCGTTCAGTATGAAACCACTTGGGCATATAATGCAAAGGGCGAGCCAACAAGAAAATTTACCCGTCAATTTATCAACTACAAAGGATGGGTTACCGAAGAGGCAATAGTCAAATATAACGATACAACAGGATGTCTACAGGATATTACTTTTTTCTACGAAAAGGTAAAAAAACAATACGCCCAAGCCACATGCGACAGCATTGGAAGGCTCAAGGAAGTAAGAATTTTTAACGAATCAGGAGTATTCATAAACATTGAACGGTTCCTTTATGTTCCTGCAAATAATTCACTCAGGGTAATGGTTTACAGAAGTAATGAGCAGTACGTTGCAACACACATCTACCCTTTCGATTTTACAAAGACTCCTCCAAAATCATCGATAAAACGCGCCTACAATGAAAAGGGCGATATTATTCTTGAGGCATTGCCCGATTCTAAGTTAAAACAAGGCTATTATTACGACTACCGATACGATTCCTACGGAAATTGGAATCTTAAACTTACTTACCAATGTACAGTTACCGATGACGATAAGGTTAAAGATAAGAAGCTGGAGTATAAAATTACGCGAAAAATCAACTATTAACGTTGTATTAAGGGCAAACTAAAAGTAAACTCGCTCCCCTTGCCCAACTCACTTTTAACCCTAATTTTTCCATTATTCTTTTCGACAAACTCTTTGCAAAGCGATAATCCAAGACCGGTTCCCTTCTCTTCGTTGGTTCCTTTTGTAGAAAAGTTGGAACTTATATCGAAAAGTTTTCCAATATCATCCGCACTTATGCCTACTCCATTATCGGTTACCAATATAAAAACTTCCGTATCAGTTAGTTTAGATGATATTTCCACAAATCCTCCATTATCCGTAAACTTAATTGCATTTGAAACCAAATTTCGCAGAACCGTTTTTATCATCTCCTTATCGGCGTAAACGTTCAATGTATTAGGAATTGTATTTTGAACTGAAATTCCTTTCTGTTCCGCAATGTCCTTAACTAAATCAACTACCTCGTATGCTAGTTCGTGCAAGTTCAAATTTTGAGGACGAAAAACAATACGACCCTGCTGCAGTCGAGCCCAATCGAGCAAATTTTCAAGTAATTGTAAGGTTTGTTTTGATGATGTATTTATAATTGATGCATAGTTAACGGTCTCTTGTTGATTACAATTTGCCGTGTAATCCTTCAGAATTTCGCTATACCCAACGATGCTCGTAAATGGACTTTTTAAATCGTGGGCAATAATGGAGAAAAGTTTATCCTTTGATTTATTTATTTCTTTTAATTGCAATTCACTCTCCCTTAAAGCATTCTCAACCCTATTCCTATCATCAAGCAAAAAAGTAAGAATTAGACCCGACAGTTGCAAACTTACAATCAGCAAATCGAGCTTCATAAAAGTATCCCAACTATCGATATCAGAAAATCGACTAACATTTAAGGAGATTGCAGAGAATGCGGCCACGGTCATAAATAGCAACGATAAAGTAACGGTTTCAGGCTTACCTTTGGCGGAAAAAATTAAAGTCAAAGGGAATAGAAAGAACAGCGCTAGGAATGAGTAGCTAATATCGATATAGTAGGTTAGTTTGAATACCAAAAATGTTACCAGAAACGATAGTAGCGCTACTGGAATATCCCTCAGAATCGAAGTTTTAACCTTATACTCCCCTGCAAATAAAAGAAGTAACAATGGCAAAAGAACTAATTGCCCAATGGAATTTCCCAGCCACCAAGGAATAAAGGAAACCCAATATATAGCGGGGTTTAATTGTGCAAATTGTACTAAAATTAAATTTCCAAAAATGGCAGATAAGGGTTGTAACACAAGTAAAATTAAGGTTGATAACAATAGAACGTTCTTAAAACCCAAAAAACTTTCGGAAGTCTTAAATCTGAAAAACAAATATCGGCCAAGAATTGCAAGAAACGAGTTGAGCAATGATATTCCAATGCCAGAATTAACATCTAAACCCGATGTAATAGCGAGCACAAATTGTCCAACAAAAATTCCTACAGCATTTATGTAACCAAAAAGAATAGTTGAAGCAAGTCCAATACCTTCGGCAAAAAATGGCGCATTGGTAACTATATTGTTTGATACAGAAATGGCAAAAGCAAACTTTCCGAGTATAAAATAGAGAATTGCAACAATCAGTATTCTTATGATTGAATGCAAATACTTATTTGAAGTAGGACTTGATTGCTCCATCAAACAATCTTTTGAAAATATCAACCCGAAACATGAAACTAATTTAGACTTATTTTAAATACAAAGCAAATTAATTTCCTTGAGCCTTATACTCCCTATAAAGCATATGCACAATACCATCGGACACTCCAATTGTTGGAACAATTACTTGTTTTGCACCAGCCCACTTCATTACTTTTAGATAGATTTTAGACGCGGGTATTATAACATCGGCTCGGTCGGGGTTCATACCTAAAACTTTAATGCGCTCATCGATGGTATAATACTGGAGAAACTTATACAAATCTTTAAATTCCTTGTATGAGAGAGGTGTATTCTCTGTTTTTCCTGATAGTTTATATATTTTATTGATATTACCGCCAGAACCAATAATCTTAGGATTTCGATTTTTTACACCCAAATCCTTAACCCACTGCTTCATCTCCTCTATGGTCTCATCAGAGACCTTTTCCTTAAGCATCCTAATTGTTCCAACATCAAATGAACGCGATATTACATTCATCTTATTCTCAAAAAGAGTAATTTCGGTACTACCACCACCAACATCCATGTAGATGTACGGGTCGGAATCGTTAAGCATCTCAACAATCTCGTTGGAGTATATTATTTCGGCCTCGCGCTTTCCATCAATAATTTCGATATCAATTCCAGATTTTTCTAGCACGTAATCAACCACCTCCTTGGAGTTTTTAGCCTCGCGCATTGCCGATGTGGCACAAGCTTTATACGCCACAACATCCTCAACCTCCATTAGGTTACGGTAGGCAATCATTGTCTTCACCAACTTATCAATTCTGCGCTCCGATAGCACGCCACTGCTAAACGAATCCTCGCCAAGCCTTAACGGCATCCGCACCAGCGACGATTTCCTAAAAACGGCACTACTCCCCTCCTCCACTACGTTTGTTAAAAGCAAACGTGCAGCGTTTGAACCAATATCGATAGCAGCAAACTTTAAAACTTTAATCATTAGCCTTTTCCTTTCCTAATTCCCTCTGCTTATAGTATTTATAAAGTTCTATTTGGGAACGAAAAATCTCCTCGTTCTCGCCCCTAAATTTAAAATGATTATTTTGCTTATGGTTAATAATTCTCGACTTAATGTTATCTCTCAGGGCATAATCAACCACAGTGCGCAATTCGGCCTTCAACTTCTTGTCGTAGATTGGAGCAGCAACTTCAACTCTATAATCAAGGTTACGGGTCATCCAGTCAGCCGATGATATGAAGCAAAGCTCATCGCCGCCGTTGGCGAATAGGAATATTCTACAATGCTCAAGGAAACGGTCAACAATTCCGTACACCTCAATATTCTCGCTTAATCCTTTAATTCCTGGTACTAAAGAGCAT
>CAZTVY010000103.1:0-5839 GCA_964617235.1 uncultured Rikenellaceae bacterium
TGCGGCTGTGTTGGCTCACAAGCAGGGTTTTGATGTTTTCCTTTCCGATTCGTCGGCCATTAAGCCTCGCTACAAGGAGTGGCTCGATAAGTACAGCATTCGCTGGGAAGAGGGGAAGCACACCGAGGAGTTAATCCTCAACGCCGATGAGGTGATTAAAAGCCCTGGCATTCCCGATAAGGCGCCTTTAATTGTGAAAATTCGCGAAAAAGCAATTCCAATTATTTCGGAGATTGAGTTTGCTGGACGTTACACCAATGCCTACACGGTTTGTATAACTGGCAGCAACGGAAAAACTACAACCACCTCGCTTATTTACCATATGATGCAGAAGGCAGGGTTGAATGTGGGTTTGGCAGGGAATATTGGTAATAGCTTTGCCTATCAGGTGGCCGAGAACAACTTCGATTACTACGTAATTGAGCTAAGTAGTTTTCAGCTCGATGGTGTTTACGAGTTTAAGCCCGATATCGCCATTTTGCTGAATATAACCCCCGACCATTTGGATAGGTACGATTATAAGATGCAGAACTACGTAGAATCTAAGTTCCGCATCACTAAGAACCTTTCGGAGGACGATTGCTTTATTTTCTGCTCCGACGATGCTGTGACTATTGAGCAGCTTAAGCGCATTGTGCTAAGAGCACAGCAATTACCATTCTCCATTAGGAGCAAGGATAACCAAACGTCGTGGATTGAGAACGAGCATCTATTCATTAATTACGATGATAGTGATTTTTGTATGTCGATTAACGAATTGTCTTTAAAGGGAAAGCATAACATCTACAACTCAATGGCCGCAGGAATTGCGGGTCACGTTTTGAACATCCGCAAGGAGGTGATACGCGAATCGCTTTCCGATTTTCAGGGCGTTGAGCACAGGCTAGAGCCTATTTTAACCATAAAGGGCGTTAAGTATATAAACGACTCCAAGGCAACCAACGTGAACTCAACTTGGTACGCATTGGAAAGTATGGATACCCCCGTGGTTTGGATTGTTGGAGGAGTTGATAAGGGTAACGATTACTCCGAGTTGATGGATTTGGTAAAGGCTAAAGTTAAGGCGATAGTTTGCTTGGGAGTTGATAATGCTAAACTACATAAGGCTTTTGGCGATGTAATTAGCGTTATGGTCGATACTCGTTCTGCCGAGGAGGCAGTTCAGCAAGCCTACAAGTTGGCAAGCCCAGGCGATACTGTTTTACTTTCGCCTGCCTGCGCTAGTTTCGACTTGTTTGAGAACTACGAGGACCGTGGACGTAAGTTTAAAGCAGCGGTTCGGGAGTTATAGTGTTTTCACTAAATAAAAACGATGGTCTATGGACCATGGTCAGTAAACTAAAAAGATATGTCAACACTGTTTGGACGATATTTTAAAGGAGATAGAGTGATATGGACGGTAGTTATTATCCTATCGGCCATGTCATTGTTGGCTGTTTACAGCTCAACAGGTTCGTTGGCGTATCGATTTCACGGTGGAAGTACAACCTACTTCCTAATTAAACAGTTGATTTTCTTAGGGCTAGGGCTTTCAATAGTTTTTATTACTCATCTTATCAGCTACAAGGTTTACTATCCGCTTTCTACCATTCTGCTTGGAATTTCGGTGCCATTGCTGCTTATAACGCTTGTTTTTGGAGCAACACTGAACCAAGCATCGCGCTGGTTGGAGGTTCCGGGGCTCGGAATAACATTTCAAACATCGGACGTGGCCAAGTTGGCGTTGATAATGTATGTGTCAAAAATACTATCGCAGAAACAAAAGGATATTAAGGATTTACGCCAAGGCTTTGTGCCATTGGTAATTCCAATTGGACTGATTTGTATGCTTATTCTTCCTGCAAACTTCTCCACAGCAGCACTGCTTGGCTTGGCTTGCTGGATTATGATGTTTGTGGGCAGGGTAAACCTTAAGTACCTGCTTGGATTTACAGGCTTAGGAGTGCTGTTGCTTGGAGCATTTATTGTGATTGCTTTGCAATTCAAGAATGTGGGTAGGGTTCATACTTGGATTAACCGTATCGAGAATTTTGCCAGCGGCGATAATGGCGAAGGGAACTATCAGGTGGAGCAATCAAAGATTGCCATTGCAACTGGCGGAATAATTGGTAAAGGCCCAGGGCGTTCAACCCAGCGTAACTTTCTACCACATCCATACTCGGATTTCATCTTTGCAATTATTGTGGAGGAGTACGGTTTGTTTGGAGGTACAATAATTCTTGCATTATACCTGATTTTGTTGTTTAGGTCAGCATTAATTGTCAAAAATGCCAAGCGAACGTTTCCGGCCTTTCTGGCCTTTGGGCTTGCATTGCTGATGGCTCTGCAGGCCTTGGTAAATATGATGGTTGCGGTAAACTTAATTCCTGTTACCGGACAACCGTTGCCATTGGTTAGTATGGGAGGAACATCGCTGTTCTTTTCAAGCGCAGCCTTTGGAATAATATTAAGTATTAGTAGGACACAGAATAAAACTGAACTATTCGATGGAGAAGAACCAGTTGAAGATAATAATTAGCGGTGGCGGCACGGGAGGTCATATTTTCCCAGCAATATCCATTGCAAATGCGCTGAAGGAAATTAACCCTGAGGTTGAGATTCTTTTTGTGGGTGCCGAAGGCAAAATGGAGATGGAGCGTGTACCAAAAGCAGGATACAACATTGTTGGCTTGCCAGTGGTTGGTTTTCAGCGCAAGTTGACATTGAAAAATGTGTCGTTTTTCTTCAAACTCTTCAAGAGTATGAGGATGGCGCGCAAGATTATTGCCGATTTTAAGCCTGCCGTTGTGGTTGGTGTTGGCGGTTACGCCAGTGGGCCAATCCTAAAGGCTGCTCAAAAAGCCAATATTCCAACGCTTATTCAGGAGCAGAACTCTTACGCTGGAGTAACCAATAAGATGTTGGCCGCAAAGGCTTATAAAATATGCGTTGCATACGATGGAATGGAGAAGTATTTCCCAAAGGATAGAATTCTGATGACTGGTAACCCTGTGCGTCAGGATTTGGAGAAGTTGACCGCAACCAAGGAGGAGGCTTTAAAGTACTTCGATATCAATCCAAACCAAAAGGTGATTCTGGTTTTAGGCGGTAGCCTTGGTGCGCGCACTATCAACCAGAGTATAATGGCAAATATGACCGAGTTAGTCACACATCACGATATTACAGTGATTTGGCAAACCGGGAAGATTTACTATCTGGATATTAAGCAGCAGTTGGCAGGCTACAATGCGCATAACATTAGGCTATTCGATTTTATCAATAGAATGGATTTTGCATACGCTGCTGCCGATGTAATTATCTCACGCGCAGGTGCAGGAACAATCTCGGAGCTTTGCTTGGTTGCAAAACCTTCCATTTTGGTTCCATCGCCAAATGTGGCTGAGGACCACCAAACGCACAACGCAATGGCTTTGGTAAAGAACAATGCTGCTGTTATGGTGACAGATGCTAATGCAAAATTGGAGTTGGTGAATACCGCCATTGCACTGGTATCCGACAATGTTAAATTGAAGGATTTGTCCGCTAATATTCTGAAAATGGCATTGCCAAATTCGGCGAATATTATTGCGAATGAGGTTTTGAAAATATCGAACAAGGAATGATGAGTTTTGAATAACGAACAACAACCGAGCGTTTTTTGCGAGCTCATTGAAAATAATCAACTATCAACGAAATATGGATTTTGAGCAAATTAAACGGGTTTACTTTGTAGGGATAGGCGGCATTGGGATGAGCGCATTGGCTCGTTACTTTGTTCAGCGTGGAAAGGCTGTTGCTGGTTACGATAGAACATCGTCGGGTATAACCGTTGATTTGGAGAATATGGGCGTTGCAGTTCACTATACAGATGATATAAATCTTATCCCTGCCGATTTTCGCTCATTGAATGGTACGTTGATAATTTACACTCCTGCAATTCCAACGGAGCATACTGAGTTGAATTTCTTTAAGAACAATTGTTTCGCAATTATAAAACGCGCACAGGCATTGGGCTTTATTGCATCGGCAATGAGCGTTTTGGGCGTTGCGGGTACGCACGGAAAAACATCAACAACCACAATGCTTTCGCACTTGTTGGGAAGTTCATCGGTTGGTTGCGATGCTTTTTTAGGTGGAATTTCCAAGAACTTTGGAAGCAACCTTGTTACAGCCGACAAGGGCAAAAACCTACTGGTGGTTGAGGCCGATGAGTACGATAGAAGTTTCCTGAGCCTATTCCCGCATCTGGCAATAATCACATCGGTTGATGCCGACCATTTGGATATTTACGGAACCCATGAGCACGTTCTGGAGGCATTTGGGCTATTTGCAGGTCAAATTAAGCCTAATGGCTTTTTGGTGATGAAACAGGGTTTGAATTTCACTCCAAAGTTAGCCTCGGGAGTAAAGGTCATTACCTACGGTTTTACTAGCAATGCTGATGTTTATCCATCAAATATCCGCATTGTTGATGGTTTCTACAACTTCACCCTGAATACCCCATACGGAAGTATCGATAATCTGCACTTGGGAGTTCCTGGTAAGTATAATCTGGAGAATGCGCTTGCGGCATCGGCTGCTGCATTGGCAATGGGAATTAGCAGCGATGAGCTACGTAGCGGTTTGCAAAGTTTCTCGGGTGTAGTTCGTAGGTTCGATGTGCAGTTCAAAAACGCAACATCTATATATATCGACGATTATGCACATCACCCACAGGAAATCAAGGCAATGGTTGAATCGGTGCGCGATGTGTTCCCCAACCGCAAGGTTGTTGGGGTGTTTCAGCCTCATCTTTACACTCGCACCCGCGATTTTGCCGATGAGTTTGCGCAATCGCTCGATAAGTTGGATACGGCAATCCTGCTCGATATTTACCCAGCACGCGAGTTGCCGATTGAGGGAGTAACATCGAACTCAATTTTAGCAAGAATGAAGAACCCAAACAAGGTGCTTTTGAGCAAGAACGATATTTTGGAGTGGGTTGCAAAGAATGATATAGATATTTTGGTAACAATGGGAGCAGGCGATATCGACCGTTTGGTGCCTCAAATTGTGGAGGTCTTGAAAAGCAAGTAACGATGAAGAAGCGTAGCAAAATCATACTATTCTCTGTGGCTTGGCTGATTTTAATCGCCTACCTAGTGTACGGTTTGATGTTCTCATCGAAACGGGCTAAGGGCGTGGTTTGTAAATCCATTGAGGTAGAGGTATTGGATAGCGCCGATTATCAATTCGTGAGGTCAGCCACGGTTAAGCGAATGCTTACTTCGTCGAAGGCAACGCCAATGGGTAAACCTCTCACTGATATCAACACTAAAAAACTGGAGGATGAGATTTCGGGGATGGTTGCGGTACGCGATGTTCAGGTTTACAAATCGCTCGATGGAAAGTTGCGTGTTACAGTTAAGCAGCGTCGTCCGTTGGTGCGTGTTTTCAACGCCACTGGGCAGAGCTACTATATCGACGACGAGGGGTTGATTATGCCAACATCGCCAAACTATACAGCACACGTAATGGTGGTTAGCGGAAACGTTAAGGAACCGTTTAAGATTAAGCCCAACGTGAATGTGTTGGCTTGGAACGATAGCATTGTTGGGGGCGAAAAGCCAACGATTTGCCGAATCTACGATTTTGCAAAGTTTGTATCGGAGGACGATTTTTGGAATGCCCAAATTGCACAGGTTTACGTTAACGGAACCCGCAATGTGGAGTTAATTCCGGTGGTTGGGCCTCACGTTATACAGCTCGGTGGATTTAGGAATTTTAGAGTTAAACTCAAAAAGTTGATGGTGTTCTACAAGGAGGCACTACCAACCGAGGGTTGGAATAAATACAAAATAATAAACTTAAAGTATTAAAA
>CAZTVY010000103.1:5864-9030 GCA_964617235.1 uncultured Rikenellaceae bacterium
CACTAAACGATAACACTATGGCACAAAGTAATGAGTATGTAGCAGCAATTGACCTTGGAACCACCAAAGTGGTAACATTGGTTGGCAAAAAGACTCCTAACGGAAAGCTTCAGATAGTTGGTCTAAGCACCACTGAATCGACCGGAATTAAGAAGGGTATGATTCAGAATATCGAGGATACCGTTAAGGCTATCGAAAAAACAGTTAACGAGGTTAAGATTGAAACTGGAATCGATTTTAAGTCGGTTTACGTTGGTATTGCTGGTCAGCATATCCGCAGCATCAAGAACCGTGGATATATCAACCTTGAGTCCGACGATGTGGAAATTTCGCAGAAGGACATAAACAGGCTAATTAACGATATGCACCGCATACCTGTTGAGGCTGGCGAAACAATCCTACACGTTCTTCCGCTGGAGTACTTTATCGACAATGAGTCGGTTGATAAGCCTGTAGGTATGGTAGGCCGCCGCTTGGAGGCAAACTTCCATATTGTAATTGGCAAAACATCATCGGCAAAGCATATCGAGAAGTGCGTTAACCGTGTTGGACTAAACGTTAACGAGTTGGTTCTTGAGCCACTTGCATCGGGTGAGTCCGTTCTAACCGACGATGAGCGCGAGGCTGGCGTTGCTTTGGTTGATATTGGTGGTGGTACTACCGATTTGGCTATCTACTACAACGGAAATGTTCGCCATACTGCCGTTATTCCTTTCGGTGGAAATATCATCACCCAGGATATCAAGGATGGTTGCTCAATCCTACTAAAACAAGCCGATTTGCTTAAGGAGAAATTTGGTTGCGCATTGGCCGATATTGCGCCAGACAACAAAATTATTACTATTCCTGGCATTAGCGGTCGTGAGCCTAAGGAGATTTCGGTTAAGAACCTTGCTGGAATTATTCAGGCACGTATGGAGGAGATTCTGGACTTTGTGGCTTATGAGATTAACCTTTCGGGTTACGCCAATAAGCTAAGTGCGGGTGTTGTAATTACTGGAGGTGGTGCCCTTTTGAAGCATTTACCTCAGCTAATCCGTTTCAAAACCGGGTTCGATGTTCGTATTGGTTATCCTGTAGAGCAGTTAAGCTCCGATTCGTTGGAGGATTTCAACCAACCACAGCTATCAACCGCATTAGGCTTAGTGCTTCTAGGTTTAGATAAAAAGGTTGAGGTGATTGAGAAGAAGACATATGTTCAGCCACAGGCACAACCACAAATTCAACCACAAACACAGGCACGACCTGTAGTTGAGAAACAGAAGGATGAGTTTGAACTTGACAGTCCCGCTGAACGTCGTGGAAGTGGCAGAATGACTGCCATAAAGAATATGTTTTCGGGTTTATTCGACGAGACTGATACTGAGATGTAATTCTAGAGTGCAAACTAGATTGTATTAAGTTGATTGTTGTTCGTTGATAGTTGATGGTGAAGAGCCTCCTATCTAAGAATACAAAATATCTTTTAACGTTTCACTTTTCACGTTTAACAATTAAAACTATGGCCGACGAACTAATTAATTTCGAGTTACCGTCAAATAACGCATCCATAATCAAAGTGATTGGAGTTGGTGGCGGCGGAGGAAATGCGGTTAACTATATGAACCGTATGGGAATCAAGGATGTTGACTTTGTGCTGTGTAACACCGATGCCCAGGCAATGGTTAATAGTCCCGTTGAGTTTAAAATTCAGCTGGGAGCATCGCTAACCGAGGGGCGCGGGGCTGGTAATAAACCAGAAATTGGACGTCAGGCGGCCATAGAGAGTTTGCAGCATATTGTCGATTTCCTATCGAACAATACCAAGATGGTGTTTATTACAGCCGGAATGGGCGGTGGCACAGGAACTGGTGCTGCGCCAATTATTGCCAAAGCCGCAAAGGAACTGGGAATACTAACTGTTGCCATAGTGACTATCCCGTTCCGCAACGAGGGCAAAAAGCGTATTGCACAAGCGGTTGAAGGTATCGAGAATATCCGTCAGCACGTAGACTCTTTGTTAGTAGTAAACAACGAGAAGATTCTTGAAATATACGGTAACCTTAAGGTTACTGAAGCCTTTGCTAAAGCCGACGATGTGTTGGCAACTGCCGCCAAGGGTATTGCCGAAATTATAACTGTTCACGGCTATATCAACGTGGACTTTGCCGATGTTGAAACTGTAATGACCAACAGCGGTGTTGCGCTTATGGGCTCGGCACGTGCAACTGGCGAAAACAGAGCTCTTACAGCTGTTAAGGAAGCGTTGGAGTCTCCATTGCTAAACAACAACGACATTTCCGGCGCACGCAACATTCTGTTGAATGTAACCTACGGTCAGGATGAGATTACAATGGAGGAGATTGGCCTAATTATAGATTATGTTCAATCAGCTGCAGGCGACGATGCCGACCTCATTTGGGGTAATGGCTGCGACCCTTCGCTTGGCGAGGATTTGAACGTAACCGTAATTGCAACTGGTTTTGGAACAAGCAGTATACCTGAACTTTACGTTCGTAACAAGGAGGTTGATGTGGTTGAACTAGATGGTGGAATTCGTTCCAACAGAGTTGAAGCAACTCCATACATTTTGGACGAAACCGAGCGCAAGCAGCCAGCTCGCAGAACCAAAAAGCCTGAAACAATTGATACATCGCAGCGTGTAATTGAGTTTGATGTTGCAGCCGAGGAGTTTGAGGTTAGAACTGTTTCTACACCTCGCCCTGTTAGAGCGGAGGATGGAATGCAGCCCAAAACAACCCCAAAACCGACAGTTCCAACCAGCAAGCCACATCCTGCACCAAATGGTAACAGGTGGAGTAATATTGATGAGCTGGAAAGCATTCCTGCTTACAAACGTCGTAACGTCCAACTCGACGACACCGACCATTCCAACACTAGTAACCTATCGCGCACAACTTTAAGTGAGACTGACAATGGCGATATTTTCCTCCGTCCCGATAATTCGTATTTGCACGATAATGTGGATTAAAAATATTAAGTTTTTTTCGAGGGTGATTTTAAAGCAATCACCCTCTTTTTTTAACCAAAGGTCAAAAACTCTCTTATTGCAATGCGGAGGGTCGAAATTTGTAATAAATTTGATTTCAGAACTCTAGCTTAATGGGACTAAACATAGGCTTCGAAGATATTAAAGGGAAAATAGCCGACAAACTTTTGCTGGTAG
>CAZTVY010000104.1:0-8972 GCA_964617235.1 uncultured Rikenellaceae bacterium
GGATGTGAATTGATGTACTTCATCAGCTCCTCCTCGTTGGTGGAGTACTGTTTGGTTTTTGTAAGCTTTGCGTCGGGCGATATTTTTAACTTTTCGAACAGCACTTCGCCCAGTTGTTTCGGGGAGGAGATGTTTAAGTCTGGCACACCTGCCAAAGTCTTAATTTCATCGTCTAGTTTAATTAAATCTGCATTAAGAACCTTGCCGTATTCGTTTAAACTGTTGGAGTCCAGACTTACACCGTTACGCTCTATGTGTGCAAGCACCTCAATCAGTGGTTCTTCTAGCTGAAAGTATAGCTCTGTTAACCCTTGATTTTCGAGTCTAGGAAAAAGTATCAACTTCAGTTGCAAGGCAATATCGGCATCCTCACATGCGTAATCCTTAATTTTCTCAAGCGGAACAGCCCTCATATTTATTTGGCTTGCCCCTTTTTTGCCTATAAGCTCTTCAATCGATATTGTTTTATAGCCAAGCAGATTTTCGGCTAATAAATCGAGATTATGACGAGAATCTGGCTCAAGCAAGTAGTGCGCAAGCATAGTATCGTAGAGTTTTCCCTTTAGAGCGATACCGTAGTTAAGCAGCATCTGAAGGTCAAACTTGATATTCTGGCCAATTTTATCGATAGATGAATTCTCGAAAACTTCTTTGAACTCATCAACAACCAACTGCGCCTCATCCTTGGTTGCAGGGATTGGAATCCACCAAGCCTGCCTAGGGTTTATAGCGATTGATATTCCCACCAAGGTTGATTGGATTGGGTCTAAGCCTGTAGTTTCGGTATCGAACGCAAACCCGCTGCACTGCTTAAGTAAATCGACGAGAGCCTTACGCTCATCGGTAGTTGCTGCAACCCTATAATCAACCTCAAAATCTTTATATGTTAGAAGATTTGATTTGGGTTGTGCGTTTACAACTGGCATATCGCCAAAAAGAGAACCCTGAACGTATTCCTGTTTTGCTGGAGCTGTTTCCTGCGGTTTAAATTCGCGAATCAACGAACGAAACTCCATCTCCTCCAACAACGGAATTAGCTGCTTTAAATCGGCCTCTTTTATCTTTAAATCGTCGTATGTAACACCAAGCTCTAGGTCGGTTTTAATGGTAACCAACTTACGGTTTAGCGTAAGTAAATCATGGGATGAATCCAGATTTTGTCGCATTGCTGGACTTAACTTACCGGTATTATGAAGTATGTTTTCGATACTTCCGTACTCTGCAATAAGCTTTGCGGCCGTTTTCTCGCCAATTTTATTTACGCCTTTAATATTGTCCGATGCATCGCCCCAAAGTGCCAAAATATCTACGAATTGCCTTGGCGACTGAATATCGTACCCCTTACAGAATTCCTCCTCGGTAACAATCTCCATCTCGTTTCCACCACGACCAGGCTTAGCAATTTTAATGTTTTTGGAAAGCAGCTGACCATAATCCTTGTCGGGTGTCATCATATAAACCTCAAACTCATCGGGATTTGCTTGTACAGCAAGCGTTCCAATAACATCGTCGGCCTCATACCCTTTTAACTCAACAATAGGTATTTGCATTGCACGGAGAATATCCTTAATTATTGGAATTGCAGCACGAATATCTTCGGGAGTCTCCTCGCGTTGGGCTTTATACTCTGGGTACATCTCACTTCTAAATGTAGGTCCCGACAAATCGAACCCCACAGCAACATGTGTTGGGTTGAACTTTTTAATAGCATCGAGCGTGGCGCGTGTAAAGCCGTAAATAGCCGATGTGTTCAAACCCTTGCTATTCTTCATTGGCCGATTGATAAAAGCATAGTATGCCCTGTAAATAAGGGCATAGGCATCGAGCAGGAGGAGGCGATTGTTCATTGTTTAGTTTTATGAGTTGTCGGATGCATACCATTCTGCATACGATGTAGCTGTTTCGTGCATTTTAAGGTGATGTAGCTTTACGCCCTGTGGTAGCTGAGCCATAATTAACTCTGCAAAGTACTCAAGCATATTCTCGCAAGTTGGCTGGAATGGCAACGCCTCAATTCGGGCAAATTTTGCATCAACTAGTCGTTTGTGCATAGCAGTATTGGCCATAACCGCAACAGCGTGGTCGAACCTATGAATGATAAGCGGATTAACAATCTTCTTCAAATCGCCAAAATCCATTACCATCCCAAGTTTAGGATTGCCCGTTTGCTGAATGGGTTTTCCTATAACTGTAACCGAGAGAATATATGAATGTCCGTGCATATTGGCACATAGTCCATCGTAGCCCTCCAGCACGTGAGCCATTTCAAAACGGAACTCCTTGGTTAATCGAATTTGTGACATTATAGTAGAAATGATATGTGTTGTATGTTATCAGTTATGTTGTGAAAACTATCGGCTCATCACGAATACTCCACAAATATCGTCGCAATCGTGGCTATGACCAACTATCTTACCCTCGCGGGTAAATGTTCCTTCCAGAATATCTAGATTATAACCAGCCAGTTCCTCTCCATTAGGCGAGGTTGCTTTTTTCCCCTCTATTTTTAGCTTATTCCTTTTGAAAGTTCCAACAACCTCCTGCTTTACCATAAAGGGCTCCTCGTCCTCAATTTTTTCTTCGTACTCGAGGTATCCAGTAATTTGAGTTCCATTCTGTTTAAGAAAGGCAAAACCACGGTCGGTTCCGCACTCAAACTCCTCGTTAAAAATCCACTTTCCAGAAATATCAGCAGCCATAGATAACTTTTTTACAAAGATAGTGAACGTAAATAGTTTGAGATTGTTTGTTTGAAGATATTTTATTTAACTTTATATCAAATACTAAAACTATATTCAATGAAAAAACTAATTACATTATTTACTGTTTTTGTTTTAGTGGGCATAACAGTAGTATCATGCGAAAAAGATGATAGTGAGTCCGCAAGTAACTCTATAAAGATTACAGGAACCTTTACTGTTGGGGATAAAACATACGAAAACCCCACCTTTGACCTTGGAGATCCTACAGCTCACATTGGTTACATTCAAATACAAGAGCCGTTAAAATCTAATAGGATTTATGTTGGCCCTAAAGAGCCATTTGATGTTGGTAATGGTATTTTTTTGAATTATGAATCCTACATTAATGGAGATGCCCCTGGCACCTATGAATCAGATGCTTATGTGAGTGTTTATATTCCTAATGGTAAAAGTGGCATATGGCTTTATAGTAGTGATTTGACTTCTACAATTACAAAAGTTGATGAAGTAGGAGGATATATTGAGGGGTATTACGAGGGAACTTTCTATCAGGAATCAAAATTGACAGGAAGTTACACAGTAAAAGGAAAATTTAAGGTATTGCGTATTGAATATCCAGTACTACAATAATTTATTTGCACTTAAATAAGGAAGGGTTAGGCATAGTTCTAACCCTTTTGCATGTTAGCCTATTCTAGATTATTATGAGTATTCTTCAGTTTTTTTGAATACATAAATTTTTATTAACCATGAAATATATAGGAGCACATGTTAGTGCATCGGGAGGAGTAGAGAATGCTCCAATTAATGCGCACACCATTGGAGCAACTGCTTTTGCTTTATTTACAAAAAACCAACGTCAATGGATTGCACCTCCATTAACGAGGCAAAGCATAGACCTTTTTAAAAGTAGATGTGTTGAATTTGGCTACAAGTCTAACATGATTCTTCCGCATGATAGTTATCTTATCAACCTAGGAAGCCCTGATTCCGATTCGTTGCAAAAATCCAGGAATGCTTTTATAGATGAGATGAAACGTTGCGAACAGCTGGGTTTAGATAGGCTGAATTTTCATCCCGGAAGTCATTTGGGTAAAATTTCAGAGGAGGAAAGCATGAAGTTAATTGCGAACTCTATCAACATTGCTCTACAGGATACATCTTCAGTTATAGCAGTAATTGAGAATACATCGGGGCAAGGGAGTAATCTTGGATTTAAGTTTGAACATCTGAAATACATAATTGATATAGTGCACGATAAAGCCCGAGTTGGTATTTGCATTGACACATGCCATGCTTTTACTGCTGGTTACGATTTGCAGAGCAAGGAGGGTTTTTCCAAAACCTTCTCCGATTTTGAGAGGATCGTTGGCTTCAAGTATCTTAAAGGAATGCACCTAAACGATACAAAAAAAGGATTAGGCAGTCGTGTTGATCGACATGAAAGCCTTGGTGATGGTATGCTTGGAATTAATACCTTTCTATGGATAATGAGCGATACTAGATTTGATAACATCCCTTTAATTCTTGAAACACCTGATGAAAGCAAGTGGGAAAAGGAGATAGCCTTTTTGAAATCAAATATTTAATCTAAATCATAAAATAAATCCTCAAGAATCGCATCGCTTATAAAATAACTTTCTGAGGGTATTGTTAGGTTGTTGCTATTAATTATTAAGTTGCCTTTTTTTATCTGTTTTTCCATTTCTCTTTGGAGAAACTTGATGTATTTTTCGTTGAAGGTATTCGCAACAAAATTTAAGTCTACACCCCAAATAGTTCTCAGCCGGGTAAGTAAAAATTCATTGAATCGGCTAGTTTCATCTATTTCTTCTGACTGAAAGGATGGTTTGCATTCCTTTATTCCATTAGCCCATTCCTCAATTGATGCAGGATTCCATTGTCGAGTTTCAACGTTGAACGAGTGTGCCGATGGCCCAACTCCCAAATATGGTATTCCTTGCCAGTAGGAGCTATTATGTTTTGAAATAAATCCTTCTTTAGCAAAGTTCGATATTTCATAGTGCAGGTATCCGTTCTCCTGTGTTATTTGCCTGAGCAAATCGAATTGCCTGATGCTTAGGTCCTCATCAACAGAATGGAAAAGACCCTTATTCAATTTTCTGGTTAATGGGGTTGATTCCTCGTAGGTTAAATGGTAGCAGGAGAGGTGCTGTACACCTAATTCTATGGCTTTTTTTAGGCTAAACTCCCAACTACTAATGGATGAGTTTGGTAGACCATAAATTAAATCCAAACTCACATTCAATATCTCAGCTTGATATATTTGTTTTACAGCATCAAAGGCCCTTTGTGCATTATGCCTTCGCCCTAGGAATTCAAGCTCGTTATCGTTAAACGATTGCACCCCAATGCTAACTCTATTTATTCCTGCTTGTTTGTATCCAAGGAGTAGTTCAAGGGTTAAATCGTCGGGGTTAGCCTCCAGTGTTATCTCTGGACTTGACGAAACTGAAAAAATCTTATTTATACCAGTTAAAATAACTTCAATCTGACTAGTAGATAGAAGTGACGGTGTACCACCACCAAAGTAAACGGTTTCAATTTGGTTGGTGGGTAAATAATCCTTGCGGAGGTTAAGTTCGCGAACTATTAGTTCAGGAAAATCATCGTTTAGTTTGCTTTTACCTACAGAGTAAAAATCGCAGTAGGAGCATTTACGATGACAAAAGGGAACGTGTATGTAAATTCCAGCCAAGAGTAATCTTAGTTTAAGCTAAATGAGTACAACATTAAAGTAAAAGCCATTATCTTTGCAAAGATATATTTAGTTTGAAGATTTTGATTAATTGCCTGTTCACCATAAAATACTGAATTTATAATGACATCGATAAAGATAGCACTGGCTTCAGACCATGCAGGTTATAGTACAAAGGAGGAAATGAAACGATACCTCGAGAGCCTTGGGCATCAGGTTTGGGATTTTGGCACACACAGCGAGGAGAGCGTTGATTACCCCGATTTTGCACATCCATTAGCATTTGCGGTTGAAAAGGGAGAGTATGACTTAGGTTTTATTTTTTGCGGTAGTGGAAACGGTGTTTCAATAACGGCCAATAAGCATCAGGGTATTCGTTCTGCATTGTGTTGGACTCCTGAGATTGCTAGCCTTGCCCGTCAGCATAACGATGCCAATGTTTGCGCTATTCCTGCCAGGTTTGTATCTGTTTCTGATGCAAAGCATATAGTGAAAGCTTTTCTTGATTCCAAATTCGAGGGCGGACGTCATCAACGTCGAGTTGAGAAAATACCAGTTAAGTAGATATTAATTTTCATAAATTATAGTAAAATGAATCAGAGTAAACCTATCTCATCGTTTATAGAGAAGCATTATCTACACTTCAATGCTGCAGCCTTGGTTGATGCCGCAAAAGCATACAAAACTCACATTGAGAGTGGAAAGAAAATGATGATAACCCTTGCTGGTGCCATGAGCACCGCAGAACTTGGAATTAGTTTGGCGGAGATGATTCGTCAAGATAAGGTTCAAATCATCACTTGTACAGGAGCAAACCTTGAAGAGGATTTGATGAATCTTGTGGCACATAGCCATTACAAGCGTATTCCTAACTACCGAGACCTTACTCCTGAGCAGGAGTGGGATTTATTGCAGAATCACCTTAACCGTGTTACCGATACTTGTATTCCTGAGGAGGAAGCTTTCCGTAGACTTCAAAAACATCTTTTTGATGTTTGGAAAGAGGCTCAGGACAAAGGCGAACGCTATTTCCCTTACGAGTACATGTATAAGGTTATTCGTAGTGGAGTTTTGGAACAATATTACGAGATTGACCCCAAAAACTCATGGATGCTTGCTGCTGCCGAAAAGAATTTACCAATTATAGTTCCAGGCTGGGAGGATTCAACTCTTGGAAATATTTTTGCATCGTACTGTATTACTGGTGAATTAAAGCCTTCTACTGTAAAATCGGGAATTGAGTATATGATGTACTTGGCCGATTGGTACACCAAGAATTCTGGAACCGAAGGTATTGGATTCTTCCAAGTTGGTGGTGGTATTGCAGGCGATTTTCCAATTTGCGTTGTGCCAATGCTACATCAGGATTTGGAGCGCGATGGAATTCCATTCTGGAGTTATTTCTGCCAAATTAGCGATTCAACCACTAGTTACGGTTCATACTCAGGCGCTGTTCCAAACGAAAAAATTACTTGGGGTAAATTAGATATTCATACACCAAAATACATTGTGGAAAGTGATGCGACGATCTGTGCTCCATTGATGTTCCAATATATTCTTGAGAACGCATAACAAAAGTTTTTCATCAAGATAATCAGCGCCTTTACGGCGCTTTTTTATTACGTTTCATAATAGAATGTAGGTGGAAATGTCATTCTGTCAGTTTTCTGGCATTGGTATTTATTTTGAGAAAACCTGCACAACATATCATAAAATAAATTACAATGACAAAAGGAAATATCAATGTGTCGGTGGAGAATATTTTTCCGCTAATTAAGAAATTCTTGTACAGTGATCATGAGATCTTTTTGCGGGAATTAATTTCTAATGCTACGGATGCAACATTAAAATTGAAACATCTTACTTCAATTGGGGAAACCAGTACGGCTTACGGCAATCCGATGATTGAGGTGAAGATTGATAAAGAAAACAAAACGTTGACCATTACCGATCAGGGAATTGGTATGACGGGGGAAGAAGTAGAGAAATACATCAACCAGGTTGCATTTTCCGGCGCAGAAGAGTTTTTGGAAAAATATAAAGATTCCGCAAAAGATTCAGGGATCATTGGGCATTTTGGTTTAGGTTTTTATTCTGCGTTTATGGTGGCAGATAAGGTTGAAATTATTTCAAAATCTTATCAGGAAGGGTCGAAAGCGGTACACTGGATTTGCGACGGAAGTCCCGAATATACGTTAGAAGAAACCGATGTAAAAACAGACAGGGGAACACAGATCATTTTACACATCGCGGAGGATTCTACAGAATTTTTGGAAGAGCACAGGATTCGCGAGTTGCTGTTGAAATACAATAAGTTCATGCCGGTTCCGATTAAGTTTGGAACAAAGACACACACTTTGCCTCTTCCAGAAGGCGCTCCGGAAGGTGCCCAGCCGGAAACCGAAGAGGTGGATAACATCATTAATAATCCGACACCCGCTTGGACGATTGCGCCAAGTGAATTAACCAGTGACGATTACACTAAATTTTACCACGAATTGTATCCGATGCAATTCGAGGAGCCACTCTTCAATATTCATTTGAATGTGGATTATCCGTTCGACTTAACAGGGATTTTGTACTTTCCGAAACTTAGCAATAGCTTAAATATTGAGAAGGATAAAATTCAGTTGTACCAAAATCAGGTTTTTGTAACTGACGAAGTAAAAGGCATCGTTCCCGATTTCTTAATGTTGCTGAGAGGGGTGATCGATTCTCCAGATATTCCGCTCAACGTGTCCAGATCGTATCTTCAGGCCGACGGAGCCGTGAAGAAGATTTCATCATACATCACAAAAAAAGTGGCCGATAAGATGGTTTCGCTAATCAACGAGAATCGTGAGGATTATAATAAAAAGTGGAATGATATTAAAGTTGTGATCGAGTACGGAATGATTTCTGAGGAAAAGTTTTACGAGAAATCAGATAAGTTTGCACTTTACCCAACCACTGATGGACAGTTTTACTTGTGGAGTGAGCTCGAGAATAAAACGAAAGCAATGCAAACCGACAAGGATGGAAATTGGGTAGTTCTATATGCTTCGAATGTGGATGAGCAGTATGCTTACATAGAAGCCGCAAAATCCAAAGGGTACGAAGTGTTATTGTTAGACTCGCCGATAGTTCCGCATTTGATTCAAAAATTAGAAGGGTCAAAAGAAAAAATACAGTTTGCAAGAGTAGATGCTGATCATCTTAATAATTTGATTAAAAAAGATGAACCGGTCATTGCCAAACTCAATGATACCGAGAAAGAAACGTTGAAAAAAGATATTGAAACTGCCGTGAGCGATGCTAAATTTACCGTTCAGCTCGAAGACTTGGCGAGCGAAGATGCACCTTTGGTGATTACGCAGCCAGAATTTATGCGTAGGATGAAAGACATGCAGGCCACCGGTGGTGGTATGTTCGGTATGGGCAATTTCCCGGAAATGTATAATTTGGTGGTGAATGCCAACTCCGAATTTGCATCAGAACTTTTGAAGTCGGATGACAATAATGCGAAGTAAGAAAAAATTCAGTATGCGTTGGACTTAGCGAAACTGTCTCAA
>CAZTVY010000105.1:0-8923 GCA_964617235.1 uncultured Rikenellaceae bacterium
CGATGCGTTACCCGCTCTTACGAAATCGCCGCCCTGTACTTTAAACTCGAAATGCATTGCTACTAGTAAACAGCTTTAACACCTAAACTATAAAGCAACCCCGACACCCGGAACATGGTACCTGGATACTCGATCAAAACTATACAATTTTCCTGAGCCAACCTAATCATATCCTCACTTACTCGCTTATTGCGAACAAATACAATGGCTTGCAAGTCGGACATTTCGGCTGTACGAACTGCTTGAATATTGGCAAGGCCAGTAATTAGAAGTAACTTTTCACTTTTAACTGTAAGTACGTCGCTCATTAAATCTGAAGCAAACGCAAACTCAACCTCTCTGTCCAAGCACTCTTCACAGCATACAACACTTCCGCCTATGTACTCTACAAGTTCTTTTAACTTCATACGTAGTATATTACTTTATGGAATAATCTGAGAAATAATTGAATGCAAAATTAAGCCATGTTATTTATATAACAGTATAAATTTTGTTAAAATTTATACTTGTTATTTTACTAACAATTCAAAATTTTGTTACATAATCCGTCAATGTTGTAGCGAAACAAAAATATGTTTAAAAGCAACGTGAACTTATATTTAATTTAGTTAATTGATGGCAAATAAAAAAAAGGGGCAAAATGCCCCTTTCTCAACTTATGAATAAAACCACTAACTAGTAGCGCTGACGCTCCTTGTAGTGAGTGTGTAGCAATTCGTGCGATTTATGTCCATTAGGTTCGTGTAAGAACTCCTTGTAAATTGCAACTACCTCGGGGTTCTCGTGCGACTTACGAATCTTCATACCTGCATCCTCACGGTAAATTGCAGCAGCGCGTTTCTGACGAATCTCGGCATTGGTTGGGATTGGCTGACCACCGCCACCAATACATCCACCGGGACAAGCCATAATTTCGATGAAATGCCAATCGCCTTTACCTGACTTAACGGCATCCATTACCTTCTTAGCATTGGTTAACCCGTGTGCTACAACAGTTTTAAGCACTGCACCTTCTAAAAACTTCCACTCAGGTACAGTATTTTCAATCTTGACAGAAGCTTCACGAACACCATCCATACCACGAACAGGTGTAATATTTAGTCCATCGAAAGGGACTTCGCGGCCTGTAACAACCTCGTAAGCTGTACGCAATGCAGCCTCCATTACACCACCTGTAGCACCGAAAATAACAGCAGCACCAGTGGAATCGCCCATAATACTATCGCAATGCGACTCGGAAAGAGCGTTGAACTCTATACCAGCCTGCTTGATCATTATAGCTAACTCGCGAGTAGTTAATACATAATCTACATCCTTATATCCACTTGAACGCATCTCAGGTCTATCGGCCTCAAACTTCTTAGCTGTACAAGGCATTATAGATACAGAAACAATCTTTGCTGGGTCTATGTTTCTTTTCTTGGCATAGTATGTTTTCACAAGCGCTCCAAACATCTGCTGAGGCGACTTACAGGTTGATAGATTATCGAGATATTCTGGGTATGTATGCTCAATGAATTTAATCCAACCTGGGGAACAACTAGTTGCCATAGGTAACTTAACACTTGTATCCTTGTCAACCAAAGCCTTTTTCAAACGACCAAGGAGTTCGAAACCTTCCTCCATAATGGTAAGGTCGGCAGTAAAGTCGGTATCAAGCACAGAGTCAAATCCAAGGCGACGAAGAGCCGAAACCATCTTACCAGTAACAATCTCACCTGGAGCTAATCCCAAATCCTCGCCAAGGGCTACTCTTACAGCAGGAGCAGTTTGAACCACAACGTGCTTATCGGGGTTGTAAATGGCATCCCAAACCTCATCGAGATAGTTACGCTCAATTAAAGCACCTGTTGGACAGCGATTTACACACTGACCGCAATTGGTACAAACCACCTCAAACATTGGATTCTCAAAGAATGTGGAGATTTTCATCTTCTCACCTTTATAAGCAACACCCAATGCGCTAACATGCTGAAGTTCCTCGCAGGTGCGAACGCAACGCTGACAACGAATACACTTACTATCATCCTTAATAATAGAAGGAGAGTAAGCATCCATTTGATAGTTCTTATGAGGAACTAAATCAATAAACATTGGCTCAGATATCTTATACTCCGATGCCAAGTTCTGAAGTTCACAATTACCATTCTTGTAGCAAGTAGTACACTTTGCATTATGCTCAGATAGAAGCAAGTCGATAATATGCTTACGTGCGGTACGAACCTTAATTGTGTTGGTCATAACCTCCATACCTTCTGCCACTGGCATAGCGCAAGAAGCAGGAAGCGTACGAGCACCCTTCATCTCAACAACACACACGCGGCAGTTACCAGCTATGCAAAGGTCGTCGTGATAGCAAAGAGTGGGAATGTGAATATTAAGCTGTTTGGCAGCTTGCAAAATGGTTGTACCCTCGTCAACTGTTACGGGAATACCATCTATGATGAGATTTATTTTTTTAGCCATTTTTCAAAATTTTAAGCAAATTAGTAAATCATCTCTTCCTTAAAGTTCTCAACAATCGAGAAAAACGAGTTTGCAACACTCTGACCAAGACCGCATTTAGCAGTTATCTTCATGGTTTGAGCCAATTTTTGCAACTGCTCAAGGTAAGCAGCGTGGCGTTCGCCTTTCTTAACAGCCTCAATACCAAGTTTAAGTTGCTGACAACCTACACGGCAAGGTGTACACTGGCCACAAGACTCCTCCTCAAAGAATTCAAGGTAGTTCTTTAGCACATTGTACATTGAACGAGAACTATTAAAAAGCATCATAGAGCCTCCTGTTGGAACGCCCTCGAAACCGATAATTGTATCCTTGAACTTTTTGCGAGGAACGCAAAATCCGGAGGCCCCTCCTACCTGAACGGCTTTAGTATCGCCATCGCCAAACTCATCAACAAATTGCTCAACAGTCATACCCAACTCCAACTCATAAATACCGGGCTTTGGAGTATCACCAGAAATTGAGAACACCTTAGAACCGCGTGAATCGGCAGTTCCAAGTTCTTTAAATTTACGTGCTCCGTAGCGGAAAATCATGAATGAGTACACCAATGTTTCCACATTGTTAATAACGGTAGGTTTCTTGCGGAAACCAGAAACAGTTGGGTATGGAGGCTTGTTGCGGGGTTCACCACGGTCGCCTTCCATCGACTCGAATAGTGCGCTTTCCTCACCGCAGATGTAGGCGCCACTACCCATAATTATTCTTATTTTGAAATCAACTCCTAATTCTTTAAGAGTACCATGGAAGCTGTCGAGTTGCTTTTCTAGTTCAGGCAATAAGAAGCGGTACTCGCCACGAAGATAAAGGAAACCTTCCTTAGCATTGATAACCTTTGCACAAATAGCCATTCCACCAAAAACCTTAAGAGGTACCTTAAAAAGAATCTCTCTATCCTTGAAAGTGCCAGGCTCGCCCTCATCGGCATTACACACAACATACTTATCGGGCTCGGGTTGCTCGCTAGTAAACTTCCATTTTAGGGCTGTAGGAAAACCTGCACCCCCACGACCTTTAAGGCCAGATTCAAGTAATTCGTTGATAATTTCGTCGTTATTGCGTTGATAGGTCGACTTTAGAATGTCCTTTAGGTTACAATCTTGGTCGAAAATAAGGTCAACGCGACGTAAAAAGTTATTTGACATGGTATAATCTCCTATGCTTTACTTTTTCATGTATTCATTAATAATATCTCTAACCTTTTCAGGTGTCAACTCGGTGTATGCCTCATCGTTAACAAGCATAGCAGGTCCTTTGTGGCACCAGCCAAGGCAGTTGGTTTCGAGTAGCGAAAACTTTCTGTTTTGGGTAGTTTCGCCCACTTTTACCTTAAGCATATCTTCCAATTCCTGAATAATAAGGTTTTTTCCTTTCATGGCACAGGATATAGTTCTACAAACTCGAATAACATACTTACCACGTGGTTGAGTATCGAGGAAGCTGTAGAAAGTAGCAGTTCCATAAACCTTAGCGGCCGAAATATCGAGTTCGCGTGCGATTTCGGTCATTGCCTCACTAGAGATGTAGCGCTCCTCTTGCACAACACCTTGTAGGATTGGGATTAAACTCTCCCGAACTCTTCCATGCTTGTCAGCAAGTTTTTTAACTAGTTCTTTAGTCTCCGTCATAATTAATTTTTTTAAAAAACGACTTTTGTTATTTTTGTAACACTGTTATTTTATTAACAAATCAATCTTTTGTAACAAACTGATTTACTTGCATAAATATAATAACAAGTTTGAATTGACAAAGTGATTTTTGTCAGTTTTTGTTAGCATTCGGACACTAAAACTTCAATTTAGAAACATTCAAAGCAATTTTAATTATCAACTGTAAGCAGATTAAAAATTGAAATACAAAGCACTGTATTATTGATATTTACAACAACTAAATTTGGCAAGCATGGACTTTAAAAGAAAAAGCCCGACTTTATCAGTCGGGCCTCATAAGTATGATTAATAAATTAATAATCAACTAGTAAACTATGTTCATCTCCTTTAACAGATGTCCGGCACCTGCGAACTTATCAATAACAAACAAGGTATATCGGATATCAAGTGCAATGTTGCGACAGTAATTTGGGTCGAACATAACATCGCTCATGGTGCTTTCCCAGCAACGGTCGAAGTTAATACCAATTAAGTAGCCGTTGGAATCAATTACAGGACTACCCGAGTTACCTCCAGTTGTATGATTTGTACCTATGAATGCGACTGGCACAGTACCATTAACAGCATACTGCCCAAAATCTTTCTTCTCGTAAAGCTCAACCAACTTCTTAGGAGGAACATAATCGGGCACATTAGTTTGGGTTGATTTCTCTATTATACCATCAATTGTAGTGTAGTAGTTGTAAACTACGCCATCCTTAGGCTCAAATCCTTGAACTTTACCGTAAGTAAAGCGTAAGGTAGAGTTTGCATCGGGGAAGAAACGCTTGTCGGGTTGCATCTTCATCAGCCCATCAACATAGGTGCGGTAGAGAATGTCCAAACTATCATTTATCTCAACAAAGCGACTCTGTACTTTATCCTTGTAAAGCCACTCAAACTGGGCATACACGTTATAAATATTATCGGCCTGAAAGTGGCGTGCATTAATACTATCCAACTCGCTTAAAAGGGTAAACACCCTTACGCTATCGGAGAAAACTGTTTGGCTGTACAGGTCGCCTGCCATTTGCATCCAGTTGCCCTGATAATTTTGGTAAAGTTTACTTAAGAAATCGGGATGATAGTTAGAAGGAACCTGCTCGTAGTATGATTTCATCATTGATGCGAACACCTCAACATCAACATTAATCTCAAAATCTTTATAGAAGCCTCTTGCATAACGAACAAGACCATTCTTAGCATTTTCGAACTTCTCAACATCGCGCTGAGGCTTAACAGCCTCGGCAATAACTCTATCGAAACGCGATGCAAAATTTACGAGTTCAACAGCATACACAGCCTCCGAACGATAGTCGGAAATTAGTGAAAGCGGCGTTAACTCATCGTAAAGCCTCTTAAATGTAGGCAACAAACTTCCATACTGCCTTTGTAATTCGGGAGATTTACTTGCCCAAGCAGTAAACATATTCTCCAACTCACGCTTTTTAGAAACAGCATCGAGCCTACGTAATCCTATGGTCTCTCCAATCCACTTCTTCCAAGCATTAGCAACACCTGCGTGCTTGCTAGCGTACTGAATGCGAATTGTATCGTTAGCATCCATATAGTGATTAAAAATAGAAAGTCGTGTGTTTCTAAGATTAATTTTATGGGGATTTGTTTGATTAACTAGCAGCTCAACAGCATGCGATGTTAAGAATTGCTGAGTACGACCTGGGAAACCGTAAACCAAGGTAAAATCGTCCTCCTTAATTCCTTTCATGGAAATAGGTAGATAACGCTTAGGCTTGTATGGAACGTTCTCGGGTGAGTAAGTTGCAGGCTTATTATCCTTATTGGCATAGATGCGGAAAAGCGAAAAGTCGCCGGTATGACGTGGCCAAACCCAGTTATCGGTATCGCCACCAAACTTGCCTATAGACTCAGGTGGTGCACCAACCAAACGGATATCGCTAAATTCCTCGTAGAGGAAAAGATAATACTCATTACCGTAGTACATTGGACGGATAACAGCCACATAGCCAATACCCTCGGCTTCAACCTTTGTTGAAATTTCCTTAATGCTAGCCGAAATAGTTTTACGGCGTTCTGCCTCTGTCATCTCTTTGGTAACTCCTGTTAGAACCTGCGCCGTAACATCTTCCATTCGAACAAGGAAACGAACAGTAAGCCCAGGATTTGGAAGTTCCTCCTGTTTGCTCATGGCCCAAAAACCATTTGATAGATAATTGTGCTCAACCGAGGAGTGCGCCTGTATTCTTGAAAATCCACAGTGGTGATTTGTGATTATCAAGCCTTCTGCAGAAATTAACTCAGCAGTACATCCTCCTCCGAACTGCACAATAGCATCCTTAAGGCTGGATTGGTTAACGCTGTAAATATCATCAGCAGTTAACTTGAAGCCCATTTTTTGCATCTCGTTTATGTTCTTGCCTACAAGCATTGGCAACCACATACCCTCATCGGCAACGCTATTGAACGCAACAAATACGGATAGCAGAAAAGTTATAGCAAATTTTCTCATTGTATATGTTTTTGATTATTGATTTATAAAGTTGATTAACTCGTTATGCAACATTTGAACAGGCAAGCCCATTACATTAAAGTAAGAACCCTCAATTCGCTCAATAGCGACATATCCTATCCACTCCTGTATTCCGTAGGCTCCTGCTTTATCGTAGGGTTTATAACGTTCAATATAGTAATCGATTTCCTCATTGGACAAGTGCCTGAAATAAACATCGGTAAAAGAACTGAAACAGTATGATTTTATAGTTGTTGAAAGACAAACCCCAGTAATTACAGTATGTTTATTACCCGATAATTGCTTTAGGATGTTAACTGCATCGGCATAATCTACAGGCTTTCCCAACACTTTACCATTACAAACCACAATGGTATCGGAGGTTACAAGTAATGTATCATCGCTTAAACGTTCAGTAAAGAACGATGCTTTGTGCTTAGCCAAGTATGTTGGCACTTGGTCAACAGACATATCGTCGGGATAGGATTCGTCCTCGTGATTGGTGGACCAAATCTCGAAATCAACATCGAGCCCCTTAAGCAGTTGCTGCCTACGAGGTGAATTAGATGCAAGAATTAACCTTTTACCTTTTATTATATTGTGTAATAACATCAACTTAAATTATCAACCAACGAAAAACAAAAGTATAGAGCAACCCGAACAGCATTATGAACTTATTCATTCGGCTTGCTTTATGATAATCGTCTTTGTTCTGCGCCAAAAGCAACATCACAAAAAGCACGAAAATGGGAACCAAAATAAAAAGTACGAAATATATAAAGGTATAGTAATCGAATTTTCCTGATGGTAAAAAACGCATATAGCTGGCAAAAAGGAAAATCAATACAATAAGCGTAATCATCAATAGCGATGAGGCTATAATTTTTGATGCCTTAATTCCGAAATGCACAGGAATAGTGTTGCGACCGTAAACGGTATCGCCCTCAAAATCCTCAATATCCTTTACAATTTCGCGGACAAACGTTAGCAAAAATGCAAATAATGCATAACCTCCAACCCAGTACACCATTTTATATAGGTTGATATGGTAAAGGGCGATAACATCCCAGTAAATATCGAAAAGAGGATACTCAAATATCAACGGAATAAGCGGTACAAGTCCAGTAAGAGTTGCAACAACCAGATTTCCGATGATTAACTGGCGCTTATAGGTGGTTGAGTAAAACCAAAGTACGCCAGTTGCTAGAACAAAAAGTAACGAAAAAATTGGTCGACCAATTTTTATGGCCACAAGCAATCCTAAGAAAATTCCCAGTGCGCTTAAAACCATGTGAATAGCAATAGCCATTCGGCGACTAACCGATTTACCGACCACAACAGTTTGCGGACGGTTTACTAAATCGGTTCGAGTATCGAAATAATCGTTTATTACATACCCTGCAGCAGTAATACATACGGTAGCCATTACCAACATTGCAAACGACAATAGTCCCAACTGCAACTCAAAGCCAAAACTATGTAGAATTGGCTCCATTATAAAATACCGCACAAGAAGCATGGTTGCTGCAACTATCAGCAAATTCTTGTACCTTACTAATCGAAGTATTTCCATAACCAATTTGGGTTAACTACTGTAAACCGTTAGACGATGGTCCCCACTTTCCGTTTAATCGGAGTACCTGCTCAATTACATCGCGCACGCAACCCTTGCCTCCTGCATAGGATGAGATGTAGGCCGAAATCTGTTTAATTTCGGGAGCTGCATCGAGAGGACAGGTTGGAATTCCAACTTTTTGCAACACCTCATAATCGGGCAAATCGTCGCCCATATATAAAATCTGCGAAAGTTCAATTCCATACTTGAACCTAAAATCCTCCAAAGCGTCAACCTTATCGGTTGCACCTAAATATATATCGGTAACGCCTAAACCTTTGAAACGCTGCCTCACAGCTTCGGACTTTCCGCCAGAGATAATAGCAATAGGGAATCCACGCTCAACTGCAACGTGAACGGCGTAGCCGTCGCGGGTGTTGGATGTGCGTAAAAGTTCGCCTGAAGGATGGAGAATTACAGTGCCATCGGTAAAAACACCGTCGACATCAAAAACAAAGGCCTTTACATCGGCGAGTAGTTCTTTAAAGTTCTTTTTCATTGACAAGAAAAATATTAATAACCCTAATAATCATTCCATTACTTTTACTATCAACCTTACTTTTTCCATGATGAAAAAGTAAGAAAAAAATCTAGGCAAAACTATGCTTCCTCCCGCTCTAATGCAATCCAAAAATTACTGCAAAAATTAGGCAAGCCCCTTTTGCG
>CAZTVY010000106.1:0-8862 GCA_964617235.1 uncultured Rikenellaceae bacterium
CATCATCAGCCCCAGTGAAAGGAACAGCCTGTTAGCAGTTGTTTTTAAAAACATTTATCAGCATAAGGACAACTATAACAACTATCATAATTGTCACAATAGCCATTTTTTTGTCCCCATGTCCTCTGGTCAAACTCTTCATCAAAATATTCTTCATCTTCATCTTCATATTCCTCGTCCTCTCCGTCTTCTATAAAATCATCCCAATTGTCTATATCATCTAAATCGTCAATATCCGAACAATAATCAGTTTCTTTGTTTTTTGAAAACCCTATATTCGACTTGCTTGCATTTTTCTGGAGCGTTTCTGGAGAGAAGTCATATTTGTTTTCTTCAAATTGAACATTTGCTATAAACTCTTCAAAAGTTTCAAAAACATCAATATTTATAAATAGATTAGGGATTCCAACAGTTCTATATTCCCAATTTAATTCAATATTTAAAACATTATATTCTTTTAATTCAATAAGGTCTGTTATATAAAAGTTGTTCAAATTATTTATACACCAATCTATGTATGATGGGTCAAAAATATAGACTACCCCTAATTCATAGCCTTTATACATCCCAAAATCTAATTTTGTATTTTTATTATACCTACCAATCATAATAATATCTTTTTAAATAAATATTGTTTGTTGGTCAAAATAACTGCTAACGGTCGAGTGTTGATTTTGTTTGGGAGTTACTTCCAACGGTGTCATCACCCGAGAGTAAAATTAGTAAAAGGGATGAACTCTGCAAACGGAATCAGCCCAAATAAAATTAACACTTTGTTAGCAGCTGGGTTTTATTGTCGTCGAAGAGTGACAATAAACATTGGTACTGTTTTCATACCTTATGTTGCTTTTTTCGAATCGTGTCGTGCGAGAAAGCTTGTTTAGGGTTTTAATTTTTTGAGGGTGGGTCTTTTTCTCTTACGTGTGAAACGACTATGAAGCTTTGAGCGTGGAAACAAGACAAGCTCTTACCGCTTTTGGCATTATGGGGTAGGCTTTTGGGTATAAGCGGTAAGTTCTTGGCTTGGTGCAGGGGTTGGATAAAACAACGCAGTTAAAAAAAGAATGAACGCAGTGAGAAGAAAATAAAACGCAGTGGCAATAAGTATAAACACAGTAAGAAAAAAATAAATCGCAGTTGAAAGAAAATAAAACGCAGTGAAAAGAAAATGAACCGCAGTTGACATTTCGGAAACCGCAGTTCATTATTTGTAAAAAGAGGTAGGTTACTTCTAACTATACTTTAACCTTTTTAAATTCCAACTTGCTTATTTGCTTGTACTGGGGGCTAGTTGCACCAAAAACTGACTTGATATAGGTTTTTACGTCCATAGCAACATCGCAAAGCCCTGTGTTTTCCTTGTAAAGAATTTCATTGCGGGAAATACGGGCGTTGCTTACTGGAATGGTCGATTCTACCACAGCGGCGTTCTTTGCCTTTAAATCGTCTAAAATGGTGTTTAAATGCTCTATTTTCAGTTCCTTCTCGTTGGGGTTATACTCGGGAACTGACGCGAGCAGTTGAATTAACTTAAAGAAGTTATCCAAACGGCTATCGTAGCTCATCTGCGAGGTGGAAATTTCCACCACTTCCTTGCCTTTCTCGGCTAGGGCTTTCTTTTCGTCCTCCGTTTTCTTGGCGGTTGCCCTTACGCCCTGAATCTTGCGAGCTAGTGTTCTGGCGTTCTCGTCCACCTGCTCGGTGGTGTCGGTGGCCTTAATGGAGTTCATTACTCGGGTGGTGAGCTTGCTTAATGGCTCAAAAGCCACCTCCCTTGCGGCAACTGCGCTTTTATAGGCGGGTTCTGCTGCGCTAACTGCATTGATTGCGGCCTTTGCTTGGGCGGAAAGGGTTTTAAGCGCATCGAGTTTGATGGAAGCCTTTGAGGGGTTGTAGGCTTCGCAGTAACCAGTAGCGAAAGAAATTAACTCATCAAAGTTGGCTACATTCTTTTGATGTCCAGTTTCTGAATTACTTGCCATAATTTTTTGTTTAGAGGTTTATACTAAAAGGCAATGTTTAGTTGAAGTTAGTAAAAAAGCTAATAAACAAAAAAGGGCTATAGTGTTAAATATTAACAGGTTGTTAACTTATAAAAGGCAACAAACCCCGCAAAGGCAGGGTTTGTTGTTGTGCGATTAGCAAGGCTACTCCAGCAGGTGCTGTAGCTAACGCTTGAAGAATACTTTGCTTTTTACCTTTTCGTTATGGATAACCCGGATGTAGTAGGTGCCCGAAGCTAGACCCCCTAAAGGGAGCTGTACGGAACCCTCCTCTGTTTTCACCAGCTTTATTAGCTCGGTGGCGTTCCAGAGCTGTACCTCAAATTTACTGGACGAGGAGTTGCCCTTGCTGGCGCTACGCAGTTCGTTGCCCTGTAGCGTAATGCTTACCTGATCGGTTGCCGGGTTGGGGCTGATGGCGAAGTCAAGGGGAAGTTCCGGGGGGTCAATCGGGCCATGCCCACCGCTCTGCCTGATGGTGAGGTTAACTCTTGTAATGTCGCTTTCTCCACATTGGTTTATTCCTTTTACGGTGAAACTTCCAGTACCTATGTAATTTGGAGTGACAATAACACTGTTATATGTTTGAACTAGATTAAAGTTGCTAGGGTACGATGTTTTTTCAACACTCCATTGATTTGAAATTGCTGAGTTGGGTTGGTCTATAAAAAACAGTTGTAAACTAGTAGTTGTTTGTCCTAATGTCAAGTTGTAGTCCACTGTAGAGTATGTTGATGTTATATTCCCATTGCTTATGTATGGGCGCAGTGGCAATCCCACCCAAACAGTTTGCTGAGGTAAGGTTACATTTCCACAACCTGAACTAGTCGTTGCCTGAATCCAGCCAGCACCACTCCCTTTGGCAGTAAAAGTAACAGGATTACCGAACGCTGAAGATGGACTTAGATTGTTGCTTGAAGTCCAAGATACGGAGTAGCCTGAAGGTAGATTGTTGATGATGAAGGCAGAACCTGAGGAGCAAACAAAAGGTTCCCCTATAATTGAAGTGTTATTAACCGGCAAGCATGTTATACTAGCCAGTTCGTTTATAATATACTTTGCATTCTGGGGTGTAAACCATGTGTGCGGCTCATTTGTTGATTGGGCAAAATAGCTGGCAAAAGGGGTCTTGCCAGTCCCTATCAAATCTTGATTCCCCAATACTTCGAGGGGATTTGTAGAACTAATTGAGAGTGCACTGGCTATAGGCACAAAGTTGAATCTCTGCTGTAGTACATAGTTGCTGATTAGGGATGGTAGTTGACCGAAAAAGGAAATGTCATAAAAACCACCGGGAGCACCATCGTAAGGAAGAGTTGCTATAGAGGACTTAAACTGTTTTGTGAAATCAACACAAATAACTGTTCCCCCCACTTTTTTGCAGTACGAAATAAGCCCATCGTAAACCGTTGACTCCTTTTTGTTAGGAAGAGAATAAGCGTTGATTTTAAATGAAATATCTCCCATTTTACTATTAATGCCTAGAAGTTTGGTATATGGAATAAACAGGGTATTCCCGTTATTTGATCCATTCACAACCGCAATGTTTCGGCAATTTATAGGAAAACTGTAATTTTCGTAGTTTGTTATGAATGATTTATTGTAAGAATCGGTAAGTGTACCATTTGCGTAATCAACATAAAGTTTTAACAACTGTTTTGTAGCGGTTGATTTTGCTAACATATAGGCCTCCTTGTTCACATAAACCCCAAACAATAAGTTGTTTAGATGCCAAACTAAAGCCTGATAGGCAGGAGGAACATTTGCCCCTTTGTGAGGACTATCAAAGGAAATGAATAATCGAGTATTGTGATTCCCCCCTTCAACCTCCATGCGCCGTAAGGCTATTTTCGAAACCAGACCACCCATGCTTATTCCCATAACCACGTTAGGCTCTGCATCGGTTACCCCTGCTTTCTGCCTGTTAACCCACGCTATAGCATCCTCAAGTAGCCGAGCATTACGGAATATGTCATCAACCCCATTTTTGTAGTCTAGGTAAACGATGTCGTAATTGCTTAGTAGTGCAGAATAAAAGTTTTGTCCGTTTTCTAAGTAAACAACACTAAGTTTTTGCAGAAAAGCATCAATTGACGAATTATTAACGGTAGTAAGCAGGCAGGATGGGTCAAACCCCTCAGCGACAATCAATGGCCTTTTTAATTTTTTCGCTGTATTTGAGTTGGCGTACTTCACGTACACGATTCCACCAGAATGCTGGCCTTCGACAGGGCTGAACGGCTGTTCTAAATCGCTCCAATCGGAAGGCGATTTCTGGATTTGAGCATCTACCACCACCTTAAACTGGCTATATAGTTTTTTACCATCACTGAAGGTAAATGCAATTTTTATAACCTTTTCGCCGAACGTGTTGTAGGTAATACTTAGGGGCGTGTTAAAACTAATAGCCCTATAACCGATGCCATCATCCGGGTCTATTTCTGCAAGGCTTATGCTTTTAGTCGTATTCGTAATGTATAGGTCTGCTTGAAGTTTAAAGTTTACCTTACCTCCGTACACTGTTCTTCTTACCGGGGATACAGCAAAGAGGTCGAATGCCTCATAGGGCGTTGCGCTACCTGGTACATCATGGAATTGCTCATTTTGGTAGGCGAGTAGTCCCATGTTTAGAGCACTTGACTTAATCTTATTAGCATTAAAGTAGATAACGGGTATTAGTAATTCGCTTGGATAACTATTCATTGATGTGGATATTTTTTCAAAAAAAGTGTCAGGGTTAACCATACTCACGGACGATGAGACGATCGAGGTGTATAATCCCGAGTATAAATTCTTAACCACATCAATGGTTGTGTAGCTGCTATCTGTAAGTACTCCATTGAAAGGGTATGGACTATTAAGAAAAACACCATAATCCAGAAGTATTCCCGTTGATATTCTGTTTTTATCAAGAGGGGAAAACATATACTGAATCTTTTCGCTAAGGGTTTGACCAATGCAATTCGACTCAATACCAAGTATCAACGCTGTTGATAGAAGGTAAAATTTAAATTTACTGTATTTCATTTTACTATTGTAAAAGGTCGAAACGACCTTCGGTGATTACTAAGCTATCGCATTCTGAGGAGTAAAGATGTGCTTCAAATCGTCCGGAAACAATCCTGTTTTGCAGGTCGAACCGGGTAAACTCTATAAAACCTTTACGTGAACGGGGGTAATCGCATGGAGAAGATTCCTTGAAATCCTGTAAAAAAATTATGAAGATTTCGCTAGAGTCGCACTGAAACTTTCCTATACCAAGATTCTTTTTTTTGACATACAACTGAATAAGCGAGATAGATTCTTTGGTTCCTTTTCGAGCAAGGATAGAAGCCGTTGAATCGTTCAGAACATTTACACCCAAAGTCCATTCGGGGAATGCAAGTCCTCCATTTCTCCATAATTCTCCATTTACAAGGCAGCCAAATGTGTTGGCTCCAGTAGTAGTTTCGAGGGGGAGTTGGGGTTCATAGGTTTCTTCCTCGCATTCGCACATCAAGCCTGAGCATAGAATTGTAATAAGAGTTAAAAGTAAAATTGATTTTGCTTTCATGGTTTATAATTGTTTATATTATTTGAATTTATGTGATGCCATAAGGTAAATGACTCAAAGTTATATTTTCTTTTAATAGTTTCAATTTTAAATGTTTATAAAGTAATCGTTTACTTTCAATATAATTTACATGTTTATATCCGAAATAGTCGGAAATTGTTACTTTTTGAATATAAAAAGTATAGGATTAATTGCAGTTCTTTTGCAAAAAAAAGGGTTTTGAGGTGGGCTTGTGCGTGTTTGCAAAAGTTCTGCAATGTGCGGTGGGTTTCTTAATCCTAAATGCGCCTGAAAGGCGCAAGGCGGGTGGGCAAAAAAATTAAAACCCTTTGCAAAAGGGTTTGTTTTCTTCTTCGTTTTTATCTTCCGTGAATTTAAATTACGAATGAATATGAAGTATCATCGAAATGTTTTCAACCTTGCTGCTAACGGTTGCGTGTTTGTTTTGTTTGGGAGATTAAAACTGTGGCCTTATCCACCAATAGTAAAACTACTAAAAAGTGGAGATGCTTCCAAATGCATCCCCACCCAAATAAAATAAACACGCTGTTAGCAAACGTGGATTTATACTTTCGTCATTCCTTTATAATTGTATGGCTTTCCTTTTCATTAATTTTGATTATATAAATACCTTTTGATAGAGAAGAAACATTGACAGTTACACTGTTATCTTTCCCTGAATAGTTTTGTATCATAACGGGTAACCCCATTTTGTCAAATAATCGGATGCTTTTAATTGGTTCTGGTTGAGTAATCGTTTGATTTGATTTATAATTTTCATCTTTTGAAACAGTTATATTGCTATTTGCAGGGTTAGGTGAAACAATATATGCTGGACCAACCCCACTATCTACATATCCAGTTCTCCACAGCCAAGGTGACCACCCACAAACATTACCTACCCTAACGTTAACATCAAAGTATATGTCTATATCCCTTGCAATGGATGTCAGCACTGTTATTTGGTTTGTTCCTTGTCCTTCTTCGATAGTACCCCCACCAACAGACCATTCATAGAGACTTGTTCCTTGATTTAACAAGGCATTTACCGAAAAGTCATAATATGAATTACTACCAAAATGCTTTCCGTTAAATGAGAAACCGTTAATATTCAATGGAGTGCTAGGTTCTCCTACCCAAATTTCTTTTGTTATTGAATAGCCATCTACTGTTGCTTGTATCCAACCTTGACCATTAGTAATTGCAGAGAAAGATGCTGATATTCCTTGAAAACTATTTAATAAAATATTTGAGCTGCAACTCCAACTAATTTGAGAATTTGAAAACGAACTAGGCAAATTAAATGTAGTGTTACTATTTAAACAAATGTTATTGTTCCCCGAGATTAAATTGCCTTCTATCTGACTTTTACTTCCAACACCAACCGCATACCACGCATTTGTTAAATTTATTATTTCATTAGAATTTGTACCAAATAGTTGTCTCGCTGCTGTAATTGTCGCTTCACGAAATTGATTAAAAGTCACAGTTCTTTCAGAAGTAGATTTTAGTATTACATTTTCAGTATGATATACAATCTTTGCTGCGTTTTCTATACCCATTCCAATCACTAGATATTTATTGTTCAAGTCATTTGTCCCCCTACCTCCTTGAGAAATTAGGTAAAACCAATAATTAAGTACTCCGCTATTTGTATGGACCCCACCATTATCATAATAGGAATTTGGATTAACCCAATATGTTCCACCGTATGTGTCAGGTTGGGGAGATAGACCATAATTTGGATTCGACATGTTGCGTAATGGTATTCCACTCCTTGAAATATCTTCACCTATCAACCAGATTTGTTTGTTTGGTGAGGCAAAATGTTCAACGCATGCCGCCCAAATATCACTCAAACCCTCATTTATTGCCCCAGATTCACCTTGGTATCTTAGCTTTGCAGAAGAACCACATACACCATGACCAATTTCATGTGCACAAACATCCAAAGATGTCAATGGGTAAAAAATGGTTGAACCATCACCATACGTAATTCTTTGGCCATCCCAAAATGCATTATCATTACTTGAATATCCCATTAACTTTAAATTTGCATGTACCCAACTTATAATTGCTCCACCGTTCCCATTGTAACTATTTCTACTATGTTTCTGTCTAAAGTATTCATAGACCATCTCTGCTCCCCAATGTGCATCAAGAGCAGCGTTGTCCATGTTAGTATTGTTGAATTCAGCCGCAGACCAGTTATTATCATTGTCTATAAAGTCAATTTTTGAATAATTTGAAGTCATATTCATATTATAAGTTTCAATTGAAACGTTATTTCGCAACTCTCTTAACCTATATCCGCTAGAGAAATTGTCAGATGTGATGCTTTTTGTTCCACTATATTTCAAGTCAGCTGTTCCATTAGCGTTACCATCAAATATCGTGGAAACCATTTCAATTATTTCGCCTGAGATTGCATCAACATAAACAAAATTCCTGCTGATAGGCTTATGCGCATAAATATCTAACTTGTATGCCAAACGGTACTGTTTATTTGTTTTTAGCCTATCTTTTACAATAACTATATCTCCTTTGGGAAAATATGAGTCATTGAAATTATTTTTAATAAATTGTTCCTCTTCGGGTATTTGCCATTTGTAAACATCTGCGTTAATGTACTTTAAGGCAAACTGCAATGCTTGTGATTCTTTGAGTTTAGGCGTCACGTTTACAACACCTATAGGATGAAAGTCCCCAAGAATCATTTCAACATTACCATCTCTTGTTGAATGGACTGAATAAACACCATATTCAACCTTTACATTTTTGTAAAATTGCTGATAGTATTGATTCTTATAACCCAAATTGTCGCTGGTTGCTTTCAGTACGAATGCATCTTCAGAGCGCATTTTGTGAACATCTCTCAGAAGTTTATCTGCATTTTGCATTCTAACAGGTAATGTGTCAGTGCTAAGGCGTGCATATGTAATAGCACCATTCTCATTCATATCCTTTTGATAGATGTTATACTGTGCGTCACACAGAATAGAACTGAATATCAAGGACAAAATAAATAAAAATTTTAAGTTCATAATTAATGGTTTTAAGGTTAAGGTTAGACAATTTAAAAGCATTATTTAAGTTTTTCATAGACATGAAAGTATCCATCATAAACATCTTCATTAATAATTAACTTATTATCAGTTAATTCGTTGATTATATAACGCATAGGATAAACAAAAGATGTGTCGTTTGGGTCTATATGATAATTTATTGTAAGGAAATCATAAATGCCACCAAGAAGAATACTCTTTTCCCGACTAAAGAAATATTCTGTTTTTTCAATAGTGTCTT
>CAZTVY010000107.1:0-8681 GCA_964617235.1 uncultured Rikenellaceae bacterium
TTGATGGAGCAAAGCAGGCTGCTGCATTTCTTTACGGTTCATCGGACGAACGCAAAGAAATGCAGCAGCCTGCTTTGCTCCAGCAAATGGTTGATGGAGCAAAGCAGGCTGCTGCATTTCTTTACGGTTCATCGGACGAACGCAAGTTGAAATTTGCTGAAAGTAATACAGGATTGCTTGCAATGAGTATAATGATGGCTGCAATGGAGTATGGCGTTGACTCGCATCCAATGAGCGGACTAGATTTTGAGGGAATTCACAAGGCTTTTGAACTATCGGAGAACGAAACTGTTGTAATGGCTATAGCGTTAGGATATTACGATAAAAATCAGAATCTTTATCCTCGTCGTCCACGTAGGCAGTTCGACGATATTGCATCAATAATTTAATTATGACACAGAGTTCGAGAGTTACTAATACTTGGGATGAGCGCTATGCGCAGGATGAATATGTGTATGGGAAGCAACCCAACGAGTTTTTTAGGCAACAACTTCAACCCCTTCGGCCAGGTAAAATTCTACTACCTGCCGAGGGCGAAGGCCGAAATGCTGTTTTTGCAGCATTGCAGGGCTGGGATGTAGTTGCTTTCGATAGTAGCGTTGAAGCAAAAAGGAAAGCCAATACATTAGCCCAGGAAGTGGGCAAAATAATTGAATATCAAATTAACTCATTTGAAAATTTTAATACCGACGAGCAATTTGATGCCATAGGTTTAGTTTACGCACACAACCTCAATAGGCAGGAAAACCATAGGAAACTATCGGGCTTTCTCAAAAAAGGCGGGATAATTATTCTTGAGGGATTTAGCAAGGAGCAATTAAATTATAATTCGGGTGGACCAAAGAGCATAGAGATGCTTTTTTCGGTAGATGAACTAAAGTCAGATTTTGAAAGTTTTTCGAGTTTGAATATTTGGACAGAAGAGGTAGAACTATCCGAAGGTAATTACCATTTAGGCAAGGCATCGGTGGTTAGAATGGTAGGTGTGAAATAATGAATAATTTAGAATGTAGAATTTAAAATTTTTCTCAATGAAAATAGATGATGAAATAAAAGGCAGATTCCGCAACGAGTACCACAGAGGTATTATAAATCTCACCTACACCTTAAACCAACTAAACTATCAGTTTTTACAGCTTTTAAAGAAACATAATGTAACGCAACAGCAGTACAATGTCCTTAAAGTGCTCAGAGGATTTAGGAGCGAGGCTCCGGTTTCCATTGGATTTATTAAGGATAGAATGCTCGATAAGAACTCTGATGTAAGCAGAATTGTGGATAAACTCTATGAACGAGGTCTCGTAACCCGATGCGAAAAATCAACCGACCGTAGGCAAAAGGATGTGGATATTTCCGATAAAGGTTTAGAACTCTTAGCTGCTATGGACGAGTGCGAAAAGAAGGTCGACACATTGCTTTCTAACTTGACCGAAGATGAGGTCAAACAACTTAATACCCTGCTCGATAAAATTAGGGGATAATTAAAGTACATTTTTAGAATATTGATAAGATAGCATTACAATGGGAGCATCAATTACATCGTGGGCTGATGAGATGAGAAGTAATGGCTACTCGGAGCAGGTTATGCCAGCAATTTTTGTTGGACACGGCTCGCCAATGAATGCCATTGAGGAGAATGATTTTACAAGAAGTTTACAGGCAACAGGCAAAACGCTTCCTAAACCAAAAGCCATTCTTTGTATATCGGCTCATTGGTTAACAAATGGAACATTTGTAAATGCATCGCCAAAGCCCAAAATGATTTACGATATGTACGGTTTCCCCGAGGAACTTTACCAGGTAAACTATCCAGCCAACGGTGCACCCGTATTAGCAAAGCATACAAAAGATATTGTTGAAACCATTGATGTGAAGTTAGATTACGATTGGGGTTTCGACCACGGCTGTTGGTCGGTTTTACACCACTTGTTTCCCAATGCCGATATTCCAGTTTACGAAATGAGTATCGATTACAACCAGCCAATGCAGTACCATTACGATTTAGCAAGATACTTGAAAAAACTAAGAGAAAACGGGGTGCTTATTGTTGGTAGTGGCAATATTACTCATAATCTCCGGCTCGTAAATATGGCCGATATAAACGCTAAACCTGTTGATTGGGCATTAGAGTTTGATTCTAACATTAAGATACTTCTCAATGAGTCTAATCATCAGGGATTAATTGATTTCCATAAGATTGGAAGTTCTGCGCGATATGCTGTTCCAGAGCCAAGTCACTATATTCCATTAATATACATCGCTGCGCTCCAATCCAGACAAGATAACCTATCATACTTCTACGAGGATTTCCACTACGGAAGCCTTTCAATGCGATGCGTAAAGATTGGTTAAAAGCGAGTTCTTGCAACGTAAAAATCCATCATGATGTCAAAATGACAACAATAACGCTCGTTTTAGGTCATTTTGTCTTTAATTTTTGATTGGCAACCATTTTGATAGCTAGATAATAGACAATTAGTGTGATGTCAAATATTTAGTATCAAAATATATGAACCTGAATAATTTTACAATCAAATCGCAGGAGGCAATTCAAAAAGCCTTTGAGATTGCCCAAGGATTCAACCATCAAGCAATTGAACCAACTCATATCCTTAAAGGTGTGCTGGAGCAAACCGAGAATATTACTGGTTATTTACTCCGTAAGTTGGGTGTAAACCCATCAACCTTCGATGCTGTCTTGGACAGAATGCTCGAATCGTACCCTAAGGTTTCGGGTGGAGAGCCCTATCTAAGTTCAACATCTAGCAAGGTGTTACAGAAAGCAATGGAATTCAGCAAGGGAATGGGCGACCAGTTTGTGTCCATTGAGCATATTCTTTTGGGATTGATTACCGCTGGCGAGCAAGTTGGACAGATGATGAAAGATTCGGGAATGACTGAGAAGGAGATGAAGTTAGCCATTGCCGAGTTGCGTAAAGGGGCAAAAGTTGATTCACAAACCGCAGAGGATACCTACAATGCGCTAAACCGCTTTGCAATCAATCTTAATGAGATGGCCCGTAGCGGTAAACTCGACCCTGTTATTGGCCGCGACGATGAAATTCGCCGTGTTTTACAAATTCTATCGCGTAGAACCAAGAACAATCCTATTCTAATTGGCGAGCCGGGTGTTGGTAAAACAGCCATTGCCGAAGGCATTGCTCACAGAATTGTGAATGGCGATGTCCCCGAAAACCTTAAAACAAAGCAACTATTTTCGCTCGATATGGGCGCGCTGGTTGCAGGAGCCAAGTATAAGGGCGAATTTGAGGAACGTTTGAAATCCGTTGTAAAGGAAGTTATAGCCGCAGAGGGCGAAATAATCCTTTTTATTGATGAAATACATACTCTTGTTGGTGCAGGAAAGAGCGAGGGTGCTATGGATGCCGCAAATATTCTAAAACCAGCCCTGGCCCGTGGCGAGTTGCGTGCAATTGGCGCAACCACATTCAACGAGTATCAGAAGTACTTTGAAAAGGATAAAGCGCTGGAGCGCCGTTTCCAGAGCGTTGTTGTGGACGAGCCTCTTCCAATGGATGCAATCTCTATACTCCGCGGATTAAAGGAAAGGTACGAGAATCACCATAAAGTGCGAATCAAGGACGAGGCCATTATTGCTGCGGTTGAACTATCGAACCGATATATCACCAACAGATTTTTACCCGACAAGGCCATTGACCTTATTGATGAGGCTGCAGCAAAGTTACGATTGGAGATGAACTCTGTTCCTGAGGATATTGATGAGATTGAACGTAGAATAAAGCAGTTGGAGATTGAACGTGAGGCAATTAAACGCGAGGGTGACAAGCAAAAACTCGATGAACTCTCACGAGAGATTGCTGAGTTGAACGAGGAACGAGTAAAGCTTCGTGCTAAGTGGCAAAACGAAAAGAATATCATTGATAAAATTCAGCATAATAAACAGGAGATTGAAAACCTCCGCTTTGAGGCTGAGGATGCTGAACGTCGAGGCGATTACGGCAAAGTTGCCGAAATTCGTTATGGCCGAATTAAGGAAGCCGAGAACGAAATAGAACGATTTAAAAAGGAGTTAATGTCAGTTCAATCGGATTACGCCTTGATTAAGGAGGAGGTTGATGCCGAGGATATAGCCGAGGTTGTATCGCGATGGACTGGCGTTCCTGTTAGCCGAATGCTACAGAGCGAAAGGGAGAAACTACTTCACCTTGAGGATGAACTACACAAGCGTGTGGTTGGACAAAACGAAGCCATAGCTGCTGTTTCCGATGCCGTTCGTCGAAGCCGTGCTGGATTGCAGGATGCAAAACGCCCAATAGGTTCGTTTATTTTCCTTGGAACCACAGGTGTTGGTAAAACTGAACTAGCAAAGGCGTTGGCCGAGTTCCTGTTCAACGATGAGAACCTTATGACTCGAATTGATATGAGCGAGTATCAGGAACGTCATTCGGTATCGCGATTGGTTGGAGCGCCTCCAGGATATGTTGGCTACGATGAGGGCGGACAGCTCACCGAGTCGGTTCGTCATAAACCATACTCCGTTGTGCTGCTCGATGAGATTGAAAAAGCGCATCCCGATGTTTTCAACATCCTTTTGCAGGTACTCGACGATGGTAGGTTAACCGATAACAAGGGTCGCACGGCCGACTTCAGGAACACAATCATCATAATGACCTCTAATATTGGTTCGCATATCATTCAGGAGAGTTTCTCTGCAATTGAAAAGAACAACTCCGAGGAAGTTTTTGAGAGAACTAAACAACAGGTATTTGAACTGTTGAAACAATCGATTCGACCCGAGTTTGTAAACCGTATCGATGAAATTATAATGTTCACTCCACTAAATAAGCAGGAGATTAGTGATATTGTTAATATTCAGTTCAACCGAATCAAGGAGATGTTGCAGCAGAATGATATCAACATTGCAATAACCGATAGCGCCATTGAGTGGATTTCGAGTGCAGGATTTGACCCTGTTTACGGAGCACGACCAATTAAACGATTAATGCAAAAATTCATCCTTAACGAACTCTCTAAGCAAATTCTTGCCGGAACGGTTGATAAGGAAAAGACGATTACGGTGGATTATGTGGGAGGAGATGTTTTGGTGTTTAGTTGATAGTTGGACGTTGATGGTTGTTCGTAAAGATTAATAGAAGATTATTTCTTGCCATCTCGAATACTAATGGGTAATCTTAAAAAAATACCTTAATTTGGATTTTTCTTAAATTTGTTACTTGAGTTGTGCACAAAACCACAACTCAAGTAATTTTTATAAACCTAGACGTTATCAACCATGAAAATAATTACACCCGAAACAGCCGAAAAAGTACCTTTCAACCTTGATGGCCGAAAAATGTTTACCAGCGAAAAGGTGGAACTCATCCATCTAAACCTTAATCCTAACGAGGAGGTTGCACTGCACACAAATCCTTTCGATGTAATCTTTTACATCCTCGAAGGAAAAGGAATTATCAATGTTGATGGAGAATCCATTACTGCTAGAGCAGACGACACCCTATTTGTTGAGAAGGACAAACAACGTGGTATGACCAATACTGGAAGTAAAAACCTTCGGGTATTGGTATTTAAAGTTTTTTGATTCTATTTAAAACGCTAGAATAATTTCAAAAAAGCCTTTGGAATCTGAGTTTCGAACCGCATTGGTTTATCATTTACCGGATGTGTAAACGCAAGTACCTGAGCATGTAGGCCTAATCGGCCAATAGGGCTTTCCTTCGATCCGTACTTTTTATCGCCAATCACACTATGGCCAATATCCTGCATGTGAACTCTTATCTGATTCTTTCGGCCTGTTTCGAGATTTACCTTTAGCAGAGTATATTTCGCATTCTGCTTCAACACCTTGTAATGGGTAATGGCTTTTTGCCCTTCGGCACGATCATCGCACGAATACATCACAAAAGCAGCGCTCTCCTTAAGATACGAAACAATTGTTCCTGTGGGCTGCTCCACGGCTCCCTCAACCACGGCTATATAAGTTCGTTCCAGAACAGAGTCGTTCCAGTTCTTCTGTAGGGTTGTTTTAACCGCCTCGCTCTTGGCAAATATCATAACACCCGACGTTTCCCTATCAATGCGGTGAACAATAAAAATCTTATTTGATGCACCTTGCTCCTTCACATGACTACGAAGCATACTATAGGCAGTAAGCTCCTTCTCCTTATCAGTTGCGATGGACAGCACACCCGAATCCTTTTCTATTACTATAATGTGTTGATCCTCGAAAAGCACCTTAATACCAGGATACTGCTTGGCCGATGGCATCTTAAACCAACCAATAGTAACCTCCTGCCCCGGTTTTAGCGGATGATTATACCATGTAACTACGGAACCATTAACCCTTATTTGCCTATCGTTAAGCAAAGTTTTAAAGTTATCACGATTCTTGTAGGGAATCTGCGCAAGCAGGAACTTCATAAGTACAATTTCTTCGGTCACCGTTAAGCGAATCTCCCGCTTTTTCGCATCATCGGGTTTGTGCAGATACTCTTTCTTTGCCATAGGTTTTAGTCTAATATTTCCTTTACACGACCAATTTGCCCATCCTCCAACCGCACCTTGATTCCTCTATGGTGAACCGGAGCACTCGTTAAAATATCATTAACAAATCCTTCGGTTAGCGTTCCTGTTCGTTGATCCTTCTTCAGCACAATGTTAACATGTAGCCCTGGCTTAATGTCAACCCGTTTAGTTCCGTCCATCATTATATATTATATACACAGATGCAAAGGTACTAAACGATTGCGCATTACCTAACAAAAAAGCGTTGGAGAAATTATTATGCACGCAAACGCTTTACAGCCTACTATAGCTATCTTAAATCTCCAATTGATTCATTATAAACTCAAACACAAATATCCTGCTATCAATTATTTGAGCAGTACTTTGTCCAGAACCTTGTCCACAATTAAAATCCATATGGAATATAATTATTTAATTGACCTAGTACTGTAAACTTGCAAAACCTAATCAATAGTATTCAATTTCTGTATTCTAAAAAAATATGTAGCTTTGCTGTTCGAAAACAATTTAATATCCAAATATTATGAAGTTCTTTATCGACACAGCAAACTTAAACCAAATCCGCGAAGCAAACGATTTGGGAGTATTAGATGGTGTAACCACAAATCCATCTTTAATGGCCAAGGAAAACATCAAGGGTGAGGCCAATATCAAACAGCACTACGTTGATATCTGCAATATTGTTAAAGGAGATGTTAGCGCCGAGGTTATTTCAACCGACTACGAAGGAATGATTCGCGAAGGAAAAGAGCTTGCCGCTCTTCATCCTCAAATTGTTGTGAAAGTTCCTGCAACCAAAGATGGTATAAAAGCCATAAAATATTTCTCGGACAATAAAATCCGCACAAACTGCACATTGGTTTTCTCTGTTGGTCAAGCATTACTTGCAGCAAAGGCTGGTGCAACCTATGTTTCTCCATTCATTGGCCGCTTGGACGATGTTTCAACCGATGGAGTTGAACTTATCCGCCAAATTGTTGATGTTTACAACTACTACGAGTACGAAACAAAGGTACTTGCAGCATCAATCCGCCACACAATGCACATTGTTCAGTGCTTGGAGGCTGGTGCCGATGTGGCAACTTGCCCATTAAGCGCAATTCTTGGCTTATTGAACCACCCTCTAACCGATATCGGTTTACAGAAATTCCTAGAGGATTACAAGAAAGTTAATGGATAATACTCTAAATGCCTGAGTGCATTTTCATACGAATTAACGAAAAGAACCCCAACCCGCACGACATTGAGCGTGCGGTTGAGGTTTTAAAACGTGGCGGAATAATAATCTACCCAACCGACACTGTTTACGGAATTGGCTGCGATATTTCAAACTCCAAAGCAGTGGAACGGATTATCAAAATCAAAGGGCAAAAACCTAAGGATGCCCACTTTTCCTTCATCTGCCACGATTTAAGCCAAATTGCAGATTTTGCCAAGGTTGATAATCCTACCTTTAAGTTGATGAAGAGAAACCTTCCTGGGCCATTTACTTTCATTCTTCCTGGTCTTAATCGCGTTCCCGATTACTTCATAAGTCGACAAAAAACTGTTGGAATCCGCATTCCCAACAACACAATTCCTCTGGAAATTGTAAGTCATCTGGGCAAACCAATATTAACATCATCGCTTAAAGACGACGATGAACTAATTGAATACACCACCGACCCCGAACAGATATTCGAAAACTACAAGGAACTAGTCGATATGGTTATTGACGGCGGCTATGGCAACAATATTCCATCAACTATTGTGGACTGCACTAGCGGAGAAGCAATTGTTATCCGCGAGGGACTAGGAGAGTTAGTTTGACAGTTTGACAATGCGATAATTAAGAGCGGAGTATTGGAGTGTTGGAGAATATTAACTAAACAATTCTGTTACAAAGTATATCAAACAAAAAAACATTCTCTTGACTCATCAACAATCAACGAACAACGAACAACTAAAAACCACTCTTGCCATTCTTGCTGGAGGCAAGGCAACTAGGCTTGGTGGCATTAACAAGGCGTTGATTGAAATTGAGGGCGAGACCATAATTTCAAAAATCCATAGGGCATTAGGTCCAATTTGCAATGAGGTAATAATCATATCGAACCAAGCGCAAACCGATTATAGAATTCCAGCAAAAACACACCCAGATATAATAGAGAACTGCG
>CAZTVY010000108.1:0-8654 GCA_964617235.1 uncultured Rikenellaceae bacterium
AATATTTAGATTAGTGGCGTTTTTTTGACATTGAGTTCAAAAATTAAACCCATTAGATCTTGTTGCAATTTGTTTTTTAATTGGTTTGTATTAGTTTTATCAGAAATCAATTTTATATATTGAACGCTGTCAGGGTTCTAAACCCTGACAGCGTTAGGATAAATAAGTTTAGACTTTGTATAAAATCATTTTTCTGGATTATGGAAGGCTACATTGAGTTACCTATTTGCACCATTCGCTACAGGTTAAGCGGACAAGGCCCTGCGGTTATTCTTGTCCACGGATATTTGGAAAATCTTGAGATTTGGGAGGATATTGTTCCCGATTTGGAGCAGAACTACACCGTTTTGCGGGTCGATTTGCCCGGTCACGGCAAATCGGTTTGTAAGCTGCAAACCATCAGCATGGACCTTATGGCCGATAGCATTAGCGCCGTAATGACCAACCTAGGCATTAAAAAAGCCTTTATGGTTGGGCACTCAATGGGTGGCTACACCACGCTTGCATTTGCAGAGCGATACCCCAACTGGCTTAACGGTTTCTGCCTGCTTCACTCATCGGCTAATGCCGACTCGTCGGAAAAACGCCAGAGCAGGATGAACGATATCGAAACCGTTAAGAATGGCGGAAAGCGCGACCTTGTTTACCTTAGCATTCCACGCCTATTTGCCAGCCAGAACCTAGAAAAAATGGACGATTTGGTTGATAAATTCATCAAAATAGGATTAAACACAACCGACAAAGGAATAATTGGCGCTTTACAGGGTATGGCGCAACGCCCCGATAGAAACCATGTTATTGAGAATGCAACCATCCCGGTTTTCTTCATCTTTGGAAAGTACGACAACTTAATAACCATGGAGGTGGCAAAAACCTTGATTGAAAGGCATAAAAAAGCCCGAACTGTTATTCTGAACAACTCGGGCCATATGGGTTTTGTTGAGGAGAAAAATCAAACTACCGCTGCAATCACATCATTCCTTACCCAGGTTTTTAGCTGAGCTCCAACCAGAATTCTTGGGTCGGTATTTTTAAATGAAATAGCCGCTGTGGGTTGATTGACCGATTGCTCCATCAACTCAATTGCTTTAAGCAAAGTTTCGTCAATTGCCTTGATGTATGGGTAAAAGCCATCGCTATCGATTATATTACGGGCAATGGTTGCCTTTAATTGCGATTCCAGTATCAATTTCGATATTTTAATCTCCTTATCGTTTGGTGCAACGCCATTTTGTTCGGCAAAAGCCACAAAATCTTTTAGCAGGTTAAACTTTCCAAGGAAATTGTCAACCGAGTTAAAATCTTTCAAACTACGAATATCCTTACGGTACTTATCGGCAAAGGAGAATGCGTACCTGTAAATTAGGTTTCGGCGCGATACCTGCTGAAGGTATGGAGTAATACCAACGGTATCGAGCGGAACAAACACATCGGGCATAATACCACCGCCACCGTAAACCACCCGGCCACCAATGGTGTAGAATTTAAGCGAATCGGCAAACTGAATGCTATCGGCCTCCTGGAACTCGCCGTGCATATATCGGTTGCTGATATCGTTAAAGTAATCGTCGTCGTTGGGTTTGTAGGGTTTTTGGATACTACGTCCGGCAGGTGTGTAGTAGCGTGCAATGGTTAGTCTCAATGCTGAACCATCGGAGAAGAATATTTGCTCCTGCACCAATCCCTTTCCGAACGAGCGACGGCCAATAATCTTGCCCCTATCGTTATCCTGAACTGCTCCAGCCAAAATTTCACTGGCCGATGCCGAGAACTCATCAATTAAAATCTCCAAATCCAAATCCTGGCAGGTTCCTGCTCCGTTGGAGTAAACATCCTGGCGAGCCCTATTTTTACCCTGAGTGTACACAATAAGCTGTCCTTTTTGCAGGAACTCGTTGGCAATGTTGGTGGCAGCATCCATATAACCGCCGCTGTTGCTGCGTAAATCCAGAATCAACTTTTTCATTCCAAGTCCACGTAGCTTTTCAACGCCCTGCAAAAACTCCCTGTAGGTTGTTTTAGCGAACGTGGTTATTTTGATATAGCCAACATCGGAGTTAATCATATAGCTTACATCAACGCTGTTGATTGGAATTTTATCGCGGATAATATCAAAATCAATCAGTTCCTTAACCTCGCTACGCTTAATGCCCACCTTAACGTGCGTGCCTGTTGGGCCTTTTAATAACCGTGGAATACTATCGAACTGAAATTTTACGCCGGCAATATTGCGTCCGTTAACGGTGATAATTCTATCGCCAGCCAAAATGCCCAACCTTTCCGATGGACCGCCCGGAATTGTGTTAACCACCACGGCAGTATCGTTCGACATGTTGAACTGAATTCCGATACCATCGAAACCGCCCTCCAGCGGCTCGTTCACCGACTGAAAATCCTGCGCGGGAATGTAAACCGAGTGTGGGTCCAAATTCTTTAGAATAGAGGGAATGGTGTTTTCAACCAAAGTACTCATGGAAACTGTATCAACGTACTCGTCCTGGATGTAGTTGATAACGCTACTCAGCTTGTCGGTTTTAGGGTAAACCAGCAAGTTGGGCTTTTCGGTTCGTGCACCGAATCGAATACCAATAAAAATCCCCACCACAAGAACAACCGCTAGCACTATGGGATAAATTATATCCCTCTTTGAGTTTTGGTATTGCATTTTGATGATACAGTTAAATGTTTGTAATATCCTCTACTTCTATCTTAACAACCTCAATGCCTGCTCTGTTCAACAGGGCAATTCCATCGAGGTTATGGTACTCGTCGCAGTAAACAACACGCTTAATTCCGGCCTGGATAATAAGCTTTGAGCACTCCATACAGGGCGATGATGTAACGTAAAGCGTAGCGCCCTCGGAGCTGTTGCTCGATTTTGCCACCTTTGTAATGGCGTTGGCCTCGGCGTGCAGCACGTAGGGTTTGGTTTTGCCACTCTCGTCCTCGCAAATATTCTCGAACCCCGATGGCGTACCGTTGTACCCATCGGAAATAATCATTCGGTCCTTCACAATAAGCGCTCCAACCTGCCTGCGCTGGCAGTAGGAGTTCTTAGCCCAGATTTTGGCCATCTCAAGGTAGCGCCTATCGAAATGTGGCTGCTTTTCGCCGTATGGGTACTTTTTCTTATCCATTTGTTCAAATATAAGAATAAGGAATTTGACAGTGCGATATTACAAGAATTTTAGTAAAAAATAGCTTTTCGGGCAGAGGGGCAAGAAAATAAATTTTGAAGAAAATATAAACTGATAAATAACCATGGAAAACTTTGAACATTCCTTACAATTGACTTATTTACTAATGCGAATATTTACTTGAGTTGATAAAATGACTAAATTTGATTAAAAATAATGAGATGAGATTAAAGAAACTATTTATAAGAGTTTATTCAATAATTATCACTCTTCTGATAATGCTTATTGTATCATCGATTCTTATGTATCGGAATAACAATGCGCTTGTCAGAAGTAATGAAACCCGATATAAATCCATCTTGATTGCTGAAGAACTCAGAAAAAGTTCCGAGGATTTAACATCTTTTTGCAGGACTTATATTGAAACTGGCGATACTGTTTGGAAGAATAAATATTTTGAGGTGATTGATATTCGCAATGGGAAAAGAGCACGTTCCAATGGGGCATTGATATCGCTACAAGACAGCATAAAGAAACTTGGATTCGCCGATTCGGAGTTGGATAAACTTAAAGAGGCCGAACAAAACTCGAATAGTTTAGCGAATATCGAGAGGCTATCGATAAATGTTCTTGAAGGCCTTTCCCCCGATAATTCTGCTTTGCGTTCCGGTAAGTGGCAACCCGATACCTTGCTGGCTCACCGAATGCTATACGATGAAAAATACCTTTGTATTAAAGGAAGAATTATGAAGCCAATAGACGATTGTATAAAGATGGTAGAGAAACGGACTCAACTGGAGGTTGAGAACAATACAAAAACAAATCAGACACTACTCTTCATAATAATCGCACTTGTTGTAATAATCTCCCTATTTGTATTCATCTCTTTTTTCAGTATCAATAAGAAAATTACGCGGCAATTTGAGGAATTGCAAAGAGCAAAAGAAAACTCCGAGAGAAACGAGGGAAAATTTAGGCTCTTGTTCGAGAGGTCTCCCGATATTATTGTATTAACTACACTGGAGGGCGAACTGATAGATAGCAATCCTACAGGCTTGAAATTTCATGATGTGGACTCTCTGGAAGACCTAAGGAATTTTAAAATGACTCAGTTCTATGTCAACCCAAGCGAGAGAAAGGAACTTGTAGATGAGTTGAAAAAGAATGGAACTGTCCACAACAAGGAGGTTAAAATAAGAAACATAAAAGAGAATTTAATAATTGATAGCCTAATATCCTGCGAGTTAATAAAATCAAAAGAAAACAAAAACATTCTGATATCATGGATTAGGGATATCTCCGAAAAAATAAAAACAGAGAAAACAATACTAAAACTATCCGCAGCGGTATCGCAAAACCCTGCAGCAATTATGATTACCGACTTGACTGGCAAGATTGAATACGTAAATCAGCAGTTTTCAACAATTACAGGGTATTCGTACGAGGAAGCAATCGGTTGCAATCCAAGAATTTTAAATTCTGGTGTTCATCCAAAAGAGTTTTATAGTAGTATGTGGAACACCATTCTGTCGGGGAAAACGTGGAACGGTGAAATTTACAATAAACGCAAAGATGGCTCACTGTTTTGGGAGGCTGCAACAATAGCGCCAATTCTAAACGATAAAAATGAAATAATTAACATTGTTGCCATAAAACAGGATATAACTGCCAAAAAGATGGCGGAGATTGCTTTAGTTGAAAGTCAGAAAAAACTAAAAGAGTTGAACGATACAAAGAATAAGTTGTTCTCGGTAATTGGACACGACCTTCGTGGTCCAATTGGAACTTTAAAATCATTCATTGAGGCTATTATTGAAGAGCCCGATTATGATGATGCTCAAAACATCAAACAGTCACTAAAAACACTGCTGTCATCAACCACCACTACTTTTGATTTGCTGGAGAACCTTTTGTTGTGGGCAAAAAGTCAGCAAAACGAAGTGGTTTTCGTGCCAACAACTGTTAACCTTTATCAAATTGCTGAAATTAGCATTGCAATAGTTGCCGAAATAGCAAAAAGCAAAGCAATTACTATTTACAATCAAATTCCCAAAAAACAAACTACTCATGCCGATAGGAATATGATTATGACCGTAATTAGGAACTTAATTACAAATGCCATTAAATTTACTGAAAGCGGAAAGAGTGTTTATTTGTCCTCAGCGGAGGATAAATTCGCGCTTACAATAAGCGTAAAGGATGAGGGTGTTGGAATTGCCCCTGATGTTTTAAAAGTGTTGTTCAATCCAAAAGAGAATTATTCAACAATAGGGACATCGGGCGAGAAAGGTACAGGTTTAGGCTTACTGCTTTGTAAAGATTTTATTGAAAGGCATAATGGAAAAATTTGGGTTGATAGCGAAGAAGGAAATGGTAGTGAGTTTAAATTCACTCTTCCCAAGGTTGCGATATGATAACCACTTGTTCTGCGAAGTCTGTGACTTCCCTAACTAGGCGAAGTCTGTGACTTCGTCGTTTTTATATAGCGGTCTCCTGACCTCGCACAATTCCAAAAACTTCTAAAAACGGAATATTTAGCTGTTGTTGAGTTCCATGAGTCTTGCGCATTCTGCGTATACCTAAAACAGAGAAATATTTACGGTGAATATATCGCTTAATTACCGCAAAAAAAGCGGAGAATAATTTGAGAAGCGGAGAATAATTCGTATATTTACCGCAAAATGTGCGGCAAATGAAAATCTACATATACGACAACAACGATTGGCCTAGTTTCAAATGGGATAGCGAATTACTCTTGCCATTGCTCGGAAAAGTTCGCAATCAACAGGGGAAGCTGATTGGCAAAATGGAATCCCTTGGATTTGAACTAAGGAACGAAGCGGTTTTAGACACATTAACCCTTGATGTTTTGAAATCGTCAGAAATTGAGGGTGAACTGCTAAGTCCGGAACAAGTACGTTCTTCTATTGCCCGAAGGCTAGGGATGAATATTGCAGGATTGGTTCCATCGGACAGAGATGTTGATGGAGTGGTAGAAATGATGCTCGATGCTACGCAAAATTTCAATAAACCCTTATCCAAGGATAGGTTATTTGGCTGGCATTGCTCCCTTTTTCCATCGGGCAGGAGTGGAATGTATAAAATTATTGTTGGAAACTGGCGTGACGATTCAACAGGCCCAATGCAAGTAGTGTCTGGTGCACTTGGGAAAGAAAAGGTGCACTTCCAAGCACCAGGTGCATTAGAACTAGAAAAAGAAATGAATTTATTTTTTGAATGGATTAATAAAAACAATACCTATGACCCTGTTGTTAAGGCCGGAATAGCTCACTTATGGTTTGTAACCTTGCATCCTTTTGAGGATGGTAATGGCAGAATGGCACGCGCCATAACCGATATGTTTCTTGCAAGAGCCGATGGAATTCCTCAGCGATTTTACAGTATGTCATCACAAATTCGAACCGAAAGAAAAGCATATTATAGTATTCTAGAGAAAACACAAAAGGGTTCGATGGATATAACTAATTGGCTAGAATGGTTTTTGCAATGTTTGCTCGATGCGTTAGATTCATCCAACAGTAAACTCGAGAAAGTAATATACAAGCACAAATTCTGGAATAGGAATTCCTCAAAACTTCAAAATGAAAGGCAAAAATTGCTATTAAATAAACTCCTAGATGGTTTTGATGGTGCGTTAACATCTTCGAAATGGGCAAAGATTTCAAAATGCTCTGCAGACACTGCGTTGAGAGACATACAGGATTTAATAAATAAAGGAATCCTTAGGAAATCGGCCAGCGGAGGAAGGAGCACAAACTACGAATTAACTGAGTTTCAACAATAATCTGTTGTTGAGTTCCAATGGCTGCGCGCCAACAGAGACTTTCCAACGTCCGCCGGTAGGTGGACTTGGAAACGTCAAAAACCTATAAACGTAGAGATTTAACGTTTCCAGGAGGCTTCTCCACGCTGGAAAGTTTGTGTGTAGGAGCAGCCAACTAAGGTGCTTTATAAGCGAAGGTAGTTTATTTATTTGCGTCTTCTGCAAAACTTGAGCGATGAAGAATAGAAAATTATTATTACTTTCGAGTTGAATTAGCCAGTATTAGCGATTACTAAGAATATTCTTTATTGTCTTAAATGTTACATAATGAAAACACTAAAAATCAAACGTCCTCACGAAAATTTCAATAAGCATTGCACTTACGAGTTATTTGTAGGAAAAAGTAAAGTAGCTGACCTGAAAAACGGTGAAGAAAAGAGCATTGAAATACCTACAGAGTTAGAAAGCGAGCAACTATACGCCAAAACGCATTGGTGTGGAAGCACAAAAATCAATATAAATAACATTGGGCCAAACTCCACAATATCAATAAGTGGAAATGAGTTTTTGAATAGGCGAATGCCCTTTATTATTGGATTGTTTCCTGTGGTGGGAATTATAATATTCACAGGCACTAGTCAGTTAACAAAGAATATAGGCATTGGAGTGCTTGTTCTGCTTTTAGTTTTCCTTGTTGGAACACTAACCATTGGTAGGAATAAATGGTTAAGAGTTGATTCTAAATAAAAAATTCAGTTCGATTGCCATAAATGCAAAAGCCCTCTTTTTGAGGGCTTTTGCTTTGTACCCGGAGCCGGGATCGAACCGGCACGAGGGTGAGCTCACTGGTGTTTGAGACCAGCGCGTCTACCAATTCCGCCATCCGGGCATACTTTGAATGAACTTTCGGGGTGCGAAGATATAAAGTTTATTTTAATTCAACAACAAATTTGTAAAAATAGGAACGCCCAATTATCCTATTAACTTACTCTCATATTAACTTTCTTGGGAGAATACTTCTTTGCAGTTTGGTAAATATTCTCAATATCGTAGCCGCAATCCGCATAGAGTTGCTGCTGGGTTCCGTGCTCAATAAAACTATCGGGGATTCCAAGGCGGATTACCCTAATATTGTATCCATTATCGTTTAACCACTCCAGCGCGGCGCTTCCAAAACCACCAGGCAAGCAGCCATCCTCAACAGTTACAACAGTTTTGAAGTTTTCTCCAACGTATTTTAGCACATCGGTATCGATTGGTTTCACAAAACGCATATCGGCGTGGTAAACACTTATACCATCGGCCTCAAGCATATCGGCTGCCTTGGCGGCTAAATTTCCAATGTGACCAATGGTTAGAATGGCTATATCATTTCCATTGCGCAAAACGTTGGCTTTACCAATCTCGAGTTTTTTGAATGGTTTGCGCCAATCTACCATAACCCCATTGCCGCGTGGGTAGCGGATAGAGAATGGGCCCATGCCATCGAGTTGGGCAGTGTACATCATATTGCGCAGCTCCTCCTCGTTCATTGGTGCAGCAACGGTAATATTCGGAATGGAACGCATATAGGCAATGTCGAACGCTCCGTGATGCGTAGCGCCATCGTCGCCTACCAAACCTCCGCGGTCGAGGCAGAAAACAACCTGTAGGTTTTGCAATGCAACATCGTGAATTACTTGGTCGTAGGCGCGTTGCATAAAGGTTGAGTAGATATTACAGAACGGAACAAG
>CAZTVY010000109.1:0-8653 GCA_964617235.1 uncultured Rikenellaceae bacterium
ATTACCTTGCCTGGGCCAACAGCCACAAAGTTTGCACCGCTGTGCCACTGCTCACGTTCCTGAGTCCAACGGTCCCTGGTTCCTCCACACATAATTGGCTGCAAATCCATTCCCAATTTCTTGAGAGCAACAAGAAGATTATCCACCGTTTTAATCTCCAAAACTTTACCCTTTTCAATGGTAATCTGAACGGTTTGGTAACGGTTTGGCTGAAGTATAATTGGGTCGTATATCATACATTTATCCACATCGAGTAGGGTGAAAACCATATCGAGGTGAATGAACGACTCTGGTTTGCTTGGCAATTCCTGCACAAGGATATAACGACGCTGCTTATCGTTTCGAGCTAAAAATCTATTTATAATAAAATCGATAGCATGAGTGTTGGTTCGGGTTCCGTTTCCTATTAGCAGAATATCCTCCCTTGCAACCAAAACATCGCCACCCTCCATATAAACATTATCAACTAAGTTGAATGCGTTGGGGTTGATAGTTTGGGTATTAAACATCCCCGATTTGGAGAATATTGCCTCCATAATAATACTTTCCCTATCGCGCACAGCATTGGCCATTTTAGAGATTAGAACATCCTCGCCAATGGAGATTGATGCATCGCGGGTAAAGTAGAAGTTATATAATGGTTTTAACGAAAACCTCTCGTGACTTAGAAAGTTGGTTAGATTATTTTTAACTAATGGCACACCCTCAATTAGAAGGCGAGCTAACTCTTTGTTCTTGCAATCCATTAAATCATCAACAAGCGAAAGGGCGTTCTCGTGCCTGCAAATCTTGTAAATTAACTCATCCTTGGCTTTACCGTTATTAAGAACCATCTCAAGCAAGTCCATCACCTCAAACGTGCGGGTAACTTTGGATAAAACCCCGCTAAGCTGAGCGTACTCCTTGCGAGCCACATTTAGGTTAAGGATATCGCTATAAAGCGCACGTTGCGCATTCTCTGGAGTCATATTCTCCACCTCCGCACCTGGTGTATGGAGGATTACGCCTTCCAACTCACCTATTTCCGACTGAACGTTAACCGATAACTTATTCATATTTTTCATCTCTAAACTGCCACAAAGTTAATTCATATAAGTGGAAAAGTCTATCTGTTTAATAGCAGTACAAATTGACGAAATTATTCCCTTAAGTTTTGATGTTTTAATTATTTGTACCATTCTTATCGTTCATATCCAGCTGAGTGCTGCACCTGAAACATTACTAGTATTGAATAACCTGGCTTTATAAATGACGCACGCGACAATAAGTCGCGCGCGAACTAAAGCAAATAGCAATTATGTTATAAATATCTCCGTTTAAAAATATTCAATAACTCTACTAATTATTATTCTGGGAGTCCCATTTTCAGAGTAGGTTACTTTAATCCAATTCCCATTACTATCGTACTCATACTGATAGGATAAAGTATAATCCAGTTCACCCACGTCAAAAAATTTCTTTTCTGTTAAACTCTTTCTATCATCATACTTATAGGTATTCCTTTTGAAACTTTTGCTTTCTGGCATCAATAAGATGTCATCTTCAATTAAATTCCCATTGATATCGTATTTATATGTGTACCTTGCGTTCAAAGTCCCATCTGGACTATACATAAGTTTCTCGGATAGATTGCTTTTTTCATCGTACTTAAAAGTGAACTTGTTTCTGATACTATCCGATGTTTCATAGTTGATTAACTCAACTACCCTTCCCTTGCTATCAAATACACGGGTATATTTTACAAACTTTTTACTTTTATCGGTAAACAAACCATTATCTATAGCAACTACCTCAATTTTATTGCCCTTATCATCATACTTATTAGTTGTTTTAGATATAAGATCGAGGGCGGGTTCATCTGATTTAGTATTATCCGATTTAGCTTCATCTTTTGAAATTGCGTTAGCCAACGCTTCTATAGTAGCTCTATCAGCAGAATTATAGGTCTCGAGTTCAATTGGATTCCCATTGTTGTCGTATTTGATAATATATCTATTTGTAAGCGCTCCATTGAAATGGTATTTGTTTTGCTCTATCAGTTTGCCTTTATTGTTATACTTATATTTTGTTTTGCTTGCAAAACTACCATCGGGACTATAGCTATTAAATTCAACAATATTTCCACTACCATCATATTTTCTAGTGTTTTTTTCGACAAAACTACCATCGGGATGGCTATTGCTAAGTTCTAATATATTCCCTTTACTATCGAAGATGATATATAAATAGTCCCCTTTTTCGCCTCTTTGAATTTCCCCATTATTATTTACAGTGGCAACGTAGTTGGTTTGTTTAATAGACTTAACTTTACCTTTTAAGGCATAATAGTCCCAATCTGTTCCTTCGGTAACGGCCATACAATTGAATCCAATTGCAAGAATTATTAAAAAAACTGATATACTCTTCATTATTTCCTATGTTTTGAAGTAAATAAACATTAATATTTAAAATCGAATGTAGCAAAAAATTGACAGACAATAAATTTCAGAATAAAAATTAATTATGTTCAACTGTCGTGAAAAGATTAAATTGGTTTTGCGGAAAACCGAAACTTCTTCCTAAGAAGAATTTAGATATCCGTTTGTTATCGAATATCTCCCATAAGTTGCCTTGCTTAAATATTAATTACACTAAACAGCCTATATTCTCCTATTGCGCTATAAATGGCGCACGCGACAATAAGTCGCGCGAGAACAAGTGAAGAGTTTTTAAATATTGTTAATTTTCTTGTACCAGTCTTTTTCAATTAAAGCATAAATAAAGTCGTCAACCCATTTCCCGTTTATCAATAAACTCTCAACAAAGTGAGCCTCCTTTCTAAATCCTATCCTTTCCACAAGTCTTATTGAGTTTGTATTATTAGGGTCAATCGATGCAATTATTCGATGTTTATTCAAATCTCTAAATAAATAGTCAATCACTTTTACTAAAGACTCTGTTGCAAAACCCTTATTCTGAAAATCTTTATTAAGTGTACATCCAATTTCCACTTGTTTATTATCGCTATCAATAAAGTGAATTCCAATATCGCCAACTATTCCTTGTGTTTCTTTGTCAATAATAACTACCTGAAACCATGTGTTTGGCTCATTAATCTGGGCTGAAGTTTTTTGGATAAACACCTCTACATCTTCTAAATTCTCTGGAATCCATCCTTGGTATTTGTTTGTCTCTTTATCGCGACGATAGTTAAATATTTCATTCTTATCGTCAATGGTTATAGGCCTAATTATTAATCGGTTTGTTTCTAGTTGCATCTATCCAACTGTTTTAAATTACCTCTTTATTGAGGTATTTGCTCTACTAAAATTTTACTTCCTGCCTTGTCGTAGTATGTGCAAGTCATATCTACAAGGCTAACGTACCATTTTTCAATTCCTGTTTCGGCGCAGTGCTTGCAGAATGTAAAGTAGTCGGTTTCTCCCTGTTGATGAATTTTCAGATAATGGATGAACTTTTCTTTACTGCTAATACCAGCAATTACGAGGTTGGCATATTGAGGTTGAGACTTTGTTTTATAGCCATTTTCACCAAAGTACTCGGTATGGCTGTCAATAACCCAAGTCTCAAATCCAATTACACCCATTTGTTTTATTTCCTTGATGTATTTAGGAAAGTCAGCTCCAGTTTTTACCTTGCTGTGAGCCAATTCTATTTGTTCTACTGTAAACATTTTTGTTTTTTAAATTGATAAACAATCTAAAAAGCCCAAAGTTTGCAACTGCAGTCTCTTTGTTCGGCTTAAGTTCCAACCTAAGTCGCTTATATCATTACAGGCTGAGCCCGTTTTAATAGTCCGACGGCGGCAAAGCCGACCGCCGAACACGATTCGTCTATTAACTTTTATAAACTCAGCCCAACAAGTGGTCAACTAATTAACAAATTGCCTGAAAAATATCACAACGAAACATATAACCATAACGATTGCTATACCTAGTAATCCGTTATCCGGGTCTAAATAAAATTTATCACGATTAGTTGGATTCCAAACCTCATTAAATGTTAATAATTCTTTCTTAAAAAGAAGATTATAACCATTTAAAATTAAATATTTAACAATGGCGCCGATTATCGCAAAAGTATAATTCATTTAATTTTATCTTGAACCATTTAAACCACAACTAGCCTGTTTTGGTAGTTTGATTGCGGCAAAGCGAACCGCCAAATACGATAAGTTTATTAATTTTTATAACCGCTACTTATCAAGACGCTAACTAAATTTTAAATTATATAACGGCAAATTGCTGTTCAATAACTTCTGGATATTGCTGCCAAATTTTACCATCTATTTCTTTTCCATTTAACTTTTTATTTCGTTTTATTTTATCTGCACCCCAGGTTCCCCATTGTTTAAAGAAAAAAGCAACATCTTCTGATTCGCATTGTTGTTTTATATTTACAACCCATTCTTTGTCCATTGGTCTTGCTTTGTTACCACTTTCGCCTCCAACAATAACCCAATCAATATTCTTTAAATTTAATGTTCCTAAATCTTCGAGTAAAGGCTCTACAGAAAGAAACAATACCGTTGCTTGCAGATTTCTTAATTTGTCAATTCTTGGTAAACCTTCTTCACGATTATCAACCGTAACGCCCAACCAAATATTTTTAGGGATTGCTCTTTGCGTTAAGTATTCGAACATTCTGTCGGCTCTTTTTGTAAGAATTTGATAGGTATGTTGCGGGGTTTGTTCTATTACATTAAATATTTTATTTAAATAATCATCAGGCATTTTTTCGTGGAAAATATCACTCATGGAATTTACAAAGTATACCGTCGGTTTCTTTCTTTTAAAAGGGTCGTTCAGTCGACTTGGAACTATATTAAAGTTAAAACCATTTTCATAGCCTTCTACTCCCATTGCCTGTAAACGAAATGCCATTGCTTCAGCATAGCAATTTTTACAGCCCGCACTTATTTTAGTGCAACCAGCAGATGGATTCCATGTTTGCTCCGTCCACTCTATTTTATGTGCCATTATTCAATCTTTTAATATAATAAATTTTCACTCTATGAATACTTGAAGATTGATTATTCACGTCCCCAAATCTTTCAATCAATCTTCCTTTTTCAAGTTCTTGAACAACCTCTGTAAATAACTTAGGTTCACATCCGTTGTGCATAGCATATTTTAATCCTGAAATATTATCAGAAATTTCACCCGATAAAATTAAGTTTTTTATTTCTTTTGAAACGATGTTTTTTTTCACATTGCTTTCAGTATTGAAAAACAAAGTTCCTTCTTCAAAGTTATTGTCAATATTATAATTTGCTTCACCAGAAAAGGCATCGTGATGCCAACAAACTTTGAGAAATTTTTCCATCCCAAGCGTATGACCTGTACCAAATATAAGCCCGTAGTAATTTCCTTTCTTTTCTTCCTTTCTAATTGAGAAATGATGTAAATAATATTCTTCCCCTTGAGGAATTAAATCTCTAAAATAATCTGCAACAGCCCTGTGAATTTCATTGGGACGAATTTTGTCAAATTTAATTTTTGACGTGTCAATATATTTTTTTGTGTTTGGATGTTCTCTAAATCGACTTATAAAAGATGATGAGATGAAAAAAATAAAGTCTGTTCTTGGGTACGATATTAGTTGTTTGAATATTTTCTCATCAATTTGACTAAAACCGTATTGGTCGAGCAATATGAATTTCCCGAATTCTTTATTCTGAAAAATATTCGTTAAAGATGCATTTGAAAAGATTTCTTGAAAATCATAGTTTTCAACTCTAAATTGATAAAAACATTCATCACAATCATTAATCTGTTTACATTCCTTTATAAACTGAACTACGTTTTGTTTAAGTTCTTCGCTTTTGTCTTGTTCTCCTTCGTTAAAAAGAAACTTAATTTCTTTTTTCGCATTAATGCAGTACTTCCGACTTGCGCCTTTTGCTTTATCCAATAGAACTAATGGACTCCCAAAATTATTTTCTAAATCTTTCCCACTTCCAGCAAAGAAATCAAAAATGTAAAGTTTTTTAAACCATGGGCTATGTAAAAATACAGGGAACCATTCTTCAAAACATTCTCCAAATATGTCTAACTTTAATTTGGTTGCCTCATCAAATACAGATTTATTTATGTCTTTTCCCATAATTTCATCTAATTTTCTTCACTTACAAATAACACGTTAAACCATTAACATACTTAACCACTACGATAGAATCATCAACACTACACAAATTACAATATAAAATTAAAAAAACTTAAACAAACACAACCCTTTACCTTAACATATTTACATTAAATAAAAAAGGGTAGGAAACCTCCTACCCTTCTTAAATCTATCTATTTAAAATTACATATAGTCCTCAATTGGAGCGCAGGTACAAACAAGGTTTCTGTCGCCGTAGCCAGAGTCAATTTTGCTTACGTATGGCCAGAATTTGTTCGATGCAATCCATTCCAATGGATATGCAGCCTGTTTACGGGTGTAAGCGTGCTTCCACTCGTCGGCACTTACCTCTGGTGCTGTGTGAGGTGCGTTTGCAATTACGTTATCAACCTTATCGGCCTTACCGTTCTTAATGTCCTCCAACTCGCCAAGAATTGAGATTAAAGAATTGATAAAGCGGTCGAGTTCCTGCATTGATTCGCTCTCGGTTGGCTCAACCATCAAGCTCTCATGAACAGGGAACGATACAGTTGGTGCGTGGTATCCGTAGTCCATTAAACGGCGAGCAACATCGCCAGTGTCAACACCGTAGGTTTGCTTAAAGTGGTGGCAATCCAAAATCATCTCGTGAGCTACACGGCCAGTTTCGCCAGTGTAAAGAATCTTGAAGTGATTCTTTAGCTTAGCAGCCATATAGTTTGCGTTTAGGATAGCCATTTTTGTAGCAGAGGTAAGACCCTCGTTTCCTAGCATCAAAATGTATGCGTATGAAATAGCAATAACACCAGCGCTTCCCCAAGGAGCAGCAGCTACAGCCTTAATGGCTTTTTCGCCGCCAGTTTTTACCACTGGGTGACTTGGTAGGAATGGTGCCAAGTGTTTAGCAACACCAATTGGACCAACGCCAGGACCACCACCACCGTGAGGAATTGCAAAGGTTTTATGCAGATTCAAGTGGCAAACATCGGCACCAATTTCGCCTGGGCTGGTTAAACCAACCTGTGCGTTCATGTTTGCACCATCCATATATACTAAACCACCATTCTGGTGAATAATATCCATCATTTCGCGGATTTTGCTCTCGAACACTCCGTGGGTAGAAGGATATGTTACCATAAATGAGGAGAGTGTATCCTTATACTGCTCTGCTTTGGCTTTTAAATCGTCAACGTTGATGTTTCCTTTTTCGTCGCAAGCAACAACAACAACCTGCATACCAGCAAAAGCTGCACTAGCAGGGTTTGTACCGTGAGCCGAAGCTGGGATAAGCGCAACGTTACGGTGCGCATCGCCTCTGCTAATATGGTACTCGCGGATAACCATTAAACCGGTGTACTCACCAGCAGCACCAGAGTTTGGTTGAAGCGATACTGCGTGGAAACCAGTAATCTCGGCAAGATGCTTTTCCAACTCCTTAATTAGCTCCATATAACCTTGAGCTTGGTCGGCTGGAACAAATGGATGCATGTTGCCAAACTCAGCCCAGCTTAGTGGTAGCATTGTAGTAGCAGGGTTCAACTTCATTGTACAGCTACCCAACGATATCATACTGTGATTTAATGCGATATCTCTACGCTCAAGCTTCTTGATGTAGCGCATCATCTCAGTTTCGGAATGGAAACTGTTGAAAACCTTTTCGGTTAAAATTGCGCTGGTACGTTTTAGGTTAGCAGGAACTGTGCAAGCCTCATTAATAGATTTAATTTCGGCAGCAGTTTTTCCAGCAGCCTTTGCAAATACTCCAACTAAATTGTTGATATCGCAAATGCCAGTAGCCTCGTCGATGCTGATACCTACAGTACCATTTGCTTTATAGTTTAGGTTGATTTGATGCTCTAGGGCAATCTTACGTAAATCGTCAACCTTAACATTTGCAGGAAGTGTGAACTCTAAAGTATCGAAATAGCTGCGTACATTCTGGGTATAACCAAGTTTACCCAACTCGTTAGCAACCAAAACTGCAACGCTATGAACGTAATTTGCAATTCTCTTGATTCCCTCTGAACCATGATAAACAGCGTACATTCCAGCCATAATTGCTAGTAACGCCTGGGCAGTACAAATATTTGATGTTGCACGCTCGCGTTTAATGTGCTGCTCGCGGGTTTGAAGCGCCATACGTAACGCCTTGTTTCCGTGACGGTCAATTGACACACCGATGATTCTACCAGGCATGCTGCGCTTGAACTCATCTTTACAAGCAAAGTAAGCAGCGTGAGGACCACCAAACGCCATTGGAACACCAAAACGCTGGGTTGTTCCAAAAACTATATCGGCACCCCATTCGCCTGGAGGTGTTAATAGTGCTAAACTAAGTAAATCAGCAGCAACTGCAACTAGTGCACCAGCTTCGTGTGTTTTTGCAACGAATGCTGAGTAATCGCGTACAGTTCCTTTTGCCGATGGATACTGGATAATAGCACCAAACTCGCGACCAGTGTAAACATAATCGGAATAGCAACCAGTTACCACCTCAACACCAAGTGGAGCGCAACGAGTTGTGATTACATCGAGTGTTTGTGGGAAA
>CAZTVY010000110.1:0-8643 GCA_964617235.1 uncultured Rikenellaceae bacterium
AAAATTCTCCTTATTGATTAGTTAATTATTATTTAGTAAATGGTTTATAAGCTTTTCCACCTCCAGCAAAGCCAGAGTTTTTGTAAAACTCAACAAAAGTTAAACGTAATGGATGTACAAAGGCACCTAGAACAGATAGTAGAAGTACCAGTGTGTGTCCAATTATTAAAAATATTACAAACAGAACAGGTCCAGCGTATTGAATAGACAGGAATTGAACTGCTATTTGATTGATAACGAATCCTAGGATAGCACCAGAAGTTCCAAGCGCAAACAATCGAATATACGATAGCAAGTCGCCGAAAATACCCGTGGCCATACCATAAATATCGTACAAACCTTTGGCAAAACTGATAAAGATATTTGCAGAAGGGTCGTTAAAGAATAGTATTCCAACACCAGTAACACCTAGCAGTATATATGTTGGTATGGTTACAAACTCTTTAGTGAAATATCCCCCAGCAGCACCACCTTGTAAAACAATCAGACCAATAATTAGTATCATCCATGATATAGTTGAAACGGAGAAGATGAAACTTTTCTGCTTAATCATATTAGCAGCTTTCATACCCATTCCGAACAATATTTGAAACATACCAAATACTATGGCCAAGTTGAACATATTCTGAGAGTCGAGGATTAAATGCCTGAACGAATTCAATACGGAATAATCAGAGAAAGCGCTTCTCATAAACTCCGATTTGTATTCATTTAAGCCTTCGGCTCCAATTGCTCCAGATATTGCTGCAAAATATTGGTCTCTAGTAGCGTAATGTTGACCAACAATACTGGATATTTTAGATATAATATCCTGAGGTACATTGCTATTGGCTAGGAATTTTAGGGATTCGCTATTTAGCAAATATCCAGTATCAAGTAAATTAACGCCGAATACAGTTCCAGAAACCATACCCATTAAAATGGTTGCAGCACCTAAATACTGAACCAATGTTAATATAGGTTTGATATCGGCTTTAGCCTTAAACATCTTATAGTAAGTAACTAAGGCAAGTATAGTTAAACCGTAACCTGCATCACCAAGGCAAAAACCGAAGAAAACCATGAAGAATGGAGCCAAAAACGCAGTCAAGTCAATTTCTGCGTAAGCTGGCAAAGAGTAAAGTTTACCAATTGGTTCAAATAACTTAGCAAACTTGTTATTTTTCAGCAATATAGGCACTTTGTCGGTCTCCTCAGGTTTGCCTGATAGGTATAAAACTCCTATTTTGTCGCAATAATCTGAAACTAATGAGGAATTTTCTTCAGGAATCCACCCTTCAAGCAACATTAAACGCTCATCGGCTTCTTTCTTAGTGCTAAGTTTAACTCTCTCGAAAGAGATTTCGCCAAATAGATTGTTTTTTGCTGTCTCTAAGACTGCAATCTGATTCGCAATATTATCGAGTTCGTTATTAACCTTAATACTATCATTTACAAAGAAGTCAATTTCGCTTTTGAGTTGAGCAAACGATGCTTTTGGAATTCTAACCTCTTCGGCCTCAATCTCGAAATTCTCTTTACTGGGTTGAACTAAAACAAAGTATACCAATCCTGCAATCTCATTAATAACTTCAATTGGATACTGGTTTTCCCAATCAGGGTTGAATTTGTGCTTTGAAACAACAAAGAATCTAAAAGAGAGACTATTTTTTGCTAGCGATTCAATTCTATGCAAATCATAATCGCCCCAAGGTTCTACAGCACTCAGTTCTTTCTTTAAAGTGACTAACTTCTGATTGTTGTACTCAAGCCTTTGCTGGTAGTTCTTGAACTCTTCAAGCAAGGTAAAGCCATCAACCTCGGAGTTCGTGTTGTTTGCAAGCGACTCTGGGTCAATATTCTTTGCTTTTAGTCTCTTTTTAAGAGCGCTTATGGTGCTAGAGTATTCGTTTAGTAGACTCTTGTTGGCTTTTAAGGTTTGGGTCTCCTCGAATGGTTTTTCAATTATGTGTACCACACCAATATTTCTGATTTCGTTCAGAAATTCTTCGTATTGCTTGTGATACACAAGAAAAGAATATTTGGTCATTGGTACAATCATGATTCAACCTCCGCGTTTTCGTAACGTTTTTTCACGATTTTCATAGCCGATTTCGAAAGATTCTCTTCATCTTCAAGGAATCGCTTAATCTTACGAATGGCATTCTCATAGCCAGGAATCTGCACCTTTTCGTAAAGGCTTACCTTTTGAGTTGTCTTTTTACGGGCATAATCGAGTAATCGCATTTTTTCGTAGTAGAAATCACGTTCAATGCCAATCGAGGCCATCTCCTGTAATATCTTCACCCCTTCTGTGTACCAGAATGGACGGGAAAAAACGCTATACTCTTTAACCTTAAACTGAACTTCCTCCAAAATAGGTATCTTCACCCCAGCAATTTTGATTCTACCCAACTTAACGTCTTCTATAATAACCAAATTACGTTCAAATTCTCCCCAAAGGCTAACCATATACTCATAATTCTTAATTTTAGTGGTTAGCGCATCGTCGAGTTCTTGAACCTTATTCTTAGCCCTTTTTACTTCCATACGCAACGCCGATTCCTTATTTTTCAGGGTAGGCAGAGCGCGTAGACGTACCTTGAGCTGTTTATTCAGGTCGTTAAGCGAGGTTTTATTGAACTGAAACTTAATTGCCATTTTATTCAGTTTTAATTGTTTAAGAATTATTAGTTAGGCCAATATTTTTGAACTAACTCATTCTTAATTGCAACCTCTGTTTGGGAGAAATATTTAGCAAATAGTTGCCAAGCAGTATCGAGCATTGTGTCGACCTCGATATTGATGTCAATTGCCAAAAGTTTCATTGAATAGTCGTGAGCAAATTTTAGCGCGCGCTCATCGTACTCAGTCAAATCGAAACCGTTCTCAAGTTTTGTTTTTGCGTTAGCAGCATCGGCATACAAACGAACCGCAGCGTTCATCACCTGAGGATGGTCCTCACGGGTTTTCTTACCAATTACAAGCTGTTTCAAACGCGATAAGCTTCGGAATGGGTCAACAATAACTTTTCCTGTATCGCTATCGGTACGTAGGAATAGCTGTCCTTCGGTAATATAACCAGTATTATCTGGAATAGCGTGCGTAATATCGCCACCCGAAAGTGTAGTTACTGCAATAATGGTTATAGAACCACCATCGGGGAACTGAACTGCTTTTTCGTAAATCTTAGCAAGGTCGGAATAAAGAGAACCTGGCATTGAGTCCTTAGATGGAATTTGGTCCATACGGTTCGATACAATACTTAATGCATCGGCATATAGGGTCATATCGGTTAGTAGAACCAATACCTTCTCATTTTTTTGAACTGCAAAGTACTCAGCTGCAGTTAGAGCCATATCAGGAACAAGCAAGCGCTCAACAGGAGGCTGCTCAGTGGTATTAACGAAACTAATGATACGGTCCAATGCTCCTGCGTTCTCGAATACATTCTTGAAGAATAGGAAATCGTCGTTCGAAAGTCCCATACCACCAAGGATAATCTTATCGGCCTGAGCACGAAGCGCAACCATTGCCATAACTTGGTTAAAAGGTTGGTCGGGGTCCGCAAAGAATGGAATTTTCTGTCCTGTAACCAGTGTATTATTAAGGTCAATACCTGCAATACCTGTTGCAATAAGTTCCGATGGTTGCTCACGTCTAAGAGGGTTCACCGAAGGACCTCCGATTTCGCGTGGTTCTCCTTCAATTTCGGTAGCACCAAAAAGCGGACGACCATAGGCATCGAAGAATCGACCAGCCAAATCATCGCCTACTTTTAACTTTGGAGGCTCTCCATAGAATACAACCTCAGCGTTAGTAGGGATACCCTCGGTACCACTGAAAACCTGAAGAGTAACCATATCACCGAATATTTTAACCACCTGAGCCAGACGACCATGAACCATTGCAAGTTCCTCGTTAGCAACACCCTGCGCCTTAAGAGTAACCGTAGCTTTGGTTATACCCATTAATTGGGTGTATATCCTTTGAAATGCTTTAGTTTCCATTATTCAACTCTTCTTTCGTTAAGGATTGTTTGAAGTTCTTTCTCGTAATTGTAGAACTCTTCGGTTTGGAATATGGAATAGTTCATCTGCTTAAGGGCATTAATAATGCGCTTGTAGTAAAGTGAACATTGCTCAAAACCATCAAACTTGAAGTTCATATCAGCAATCGACATTACTTTTTCCAGCATAAAACGCTGACGCTGTAATGGCGTATTAGAATCAATCTTATCAAATGCATCCTGTTGGAGAATTACAAAGTCGATAATTTCTGCCTTCCAGAATCTATCATGATAATCCAACGGTACGCTATCATCGCCAAGGATATTTATTTGCTCATAGGCCTCTTTGCCACGCTGAACAATATTCTTGGATTTTAAAACAAGATTAACCCAGTTAGGACTGATATTTTTGTTTAAATACTCTTGAATTTCAGGATATTCCAGGTATTTAGAGTAACTATCCATTGAATCAATAGCAGGATAGCGCTTACTATCGGCACGTTGCTGAGAAAGCGCGTAGAAACAACGAGCTGCCTTTTTAGTTGATTCTGTTACAGGCTCCTTTAGGTTACCACCTGCAGGCGATACTGTACCAATAAAGGTAACAGAACCAGTTGTTCCATTATTAAGGTAAACCATACCTGCACGAGCGTAGAAGTTTGCAATAATAGCAGGTAAGTCCATTGGGAATGCATCTGGACCAGGAAGTTCCTCTAGCCTGTTACTCATTTCGCGAAGTGCCTGTGCCCAGCGTGAAGTAGAGTCAGCCAAAAGAAGGACTTTTAATCCCATTGACCTGTAGTACTCACCAATAGTCATTGCAGTATAAACTGACGCTTCGCGCGATGCAACGGGCATATTGGATGTGTTACAGATAATTGTAGTACGTTCCATTAATTTACGTCCAGTACGTGGATCGACAAGATGAGGGAACTCAGCAAAAATTTCAACTACCTCGTTTGCACGTTCTCCACAGGCTGCTACAATAATCATATCGGCCTCAGCCTGTTTTGCCAATGCGTGCTGAAGTACTGTTTTTCCACAACCAAATGGACCGGGAATAAACCCTGTACCACCCTCGGCAATTGGGTTAAGAGTATCAATTACCCTTACACCTGTTTCCATAATTTTGAATGGACGAGGTTTTTCGCGATATGCAGTAATAGCTCTTTTAACAGGCCATTTCTGAACCATGGTTACATTAACTTTCTCGCCTTTTGAGTTTGTTAAAACAGCAATGGTATCAGTAATTTTGTAGGTTCCCTTTGATACTATAGATTTAACTGTGTATTTATCTGTTAGTGTGAATGGAACCATTATTTTATGATTGAGCCAACCTTCAGGAACTTCACCCAACCAATCAGCAGCAGTAACTTGCGTTCCTGGTGTTACAGTTGGTGTAAATTCCCAAGTTGAGTCCATATCCAAAGCATCGGTATAATCGCCACGTTGTAGGAAAATACCATTCATTTTGGCCAAATCGTGCTGCAATCCGTCATAGTTTTTAGAAAGTAGTCCAGGCCCAAGGCTTACCTCAAGCATATGACCTTGGAACTCAACAGAGTCTCCAACTCTAAGTCCACGAGTACTTTCAAAAACCTGAACGTATGCAAGTTTACCTATGACCTTAATAATTTCGGCCATTAGGTTTACTCCAGAAAGATTGATGTAGCAAATCTCATTCTGGGCAACCGGGCCATCAACCTCTACAATAACAAGGTTGGCAATAATTCCGGTTACTTTACCTTTAGTTTTCATTCGTATCCTATTATTGTTTTTACTTTATTTAATTATCAAACCACAATTACGAGTGCAAGTTGTTGGCAATATCGTATGAAGCCTTTAAATCATCAAATAGATGTTTAAATAGCCCTTCGCCAATTTTTGCATCGAGTTTTAACCAACGGTTAATAATACTTGCCTTGATAAAGAATGCGAGAATAACGTTTATATTGAAGTAATCCCACGTTGTGAGTTCGGTAGCCATATCCCACTTCAACAAATCGAATCTTCGCTCACGTTCTAAAACATCCTGGATTTCGGAAATCTGAAGAATCTTCTCGAAATATTCAATCTCCTTTTTAATACCAAAATCCGACGCATGACTCTTTGCAAGCACCTCAATTAAAGGATAATTGCCAACAAGATGCTTTGCAGGGTCAACACCTAATTTACGGCAATTGATGGCTGCAAGAATATTGTTAAAGTCGCGAATAAACGTGAACCATTGGCTGAGGAATTGATTTTTATGATTAATGGCCAACTCGTAAAACTTCTCCTGAAAAATTGTTTCGGGATGTTTTTCTATGGCATTATAATCTTTGTCCTCGTCATCAACAACCTCAATTTCTTCTTCAGGATTCCGTTGCTTGCCAGTAATTTGGTAGTAGAAATCCTGCATGTAATCAGGAAGTTGAGAAACGTTTTCGTCTAACTCATCAAAAGTAGACTTGTCAATTCCGCCCAGTTCATTGTACTCGAATCCTCGCTTCAGAATTTGATTAAGGAAATTCTCGTTATCGTATGGTAAATGTAAAAACTCTACCAATTGATAATCTAAAGGATGAATGTTTTCCTTTACTTCGGCTTTAAGTGCATTTACGCTAAAATCCTTTCGTTCCTGATCAATTAAAAGTTCAGGAAGACTGGCTACCAAATAATAGTAGTTGCGCATCATGCTATTTTCCTCCAAAAAGCAATGTTACAATCTTTGGACGCATGTAATCTTTGAAAAGCGACTCAAAATCGGACTCGGTAAAGCTAACAATGTAGCTGCCATCCTTTGGACCAATTTTGAAACCATACTTAATTGCTTTATCAACAGCAAACTCAACAGATGCATTCAATTTTGCGTGAGTTTTGTTTACAAAGTAGTCGTTCATAGATTTTTCCATATCGGCTGGAACAAGTACTTTAAGAGATACTTTTTCTGGCGAATTTGGTTCCCAGCGGTTGATGGCTGTTTCGATAATCTTTTTAACAAAATCGGCATCCTTTAGAGCATCCACGGTTGGTGCCTCAAAAAGTTTTGCCTCAATAAGCGATGTAATTTCCTGCTTTAATCCACCCATAACTTGCTTAGCGGATAGATTAATTTCAGTTTCTACATTCTTTTTGTAGTCGTTGGCTTCCTTGTGGGCAGCGGCAATTATTTGCTCAGCTTGCAATTTTGCATCGTTTAGAATTTTCGATGCTTCATCCTTAGCTTTACCAATAATCTGGTTGGCCTCCTCCTGCCCTTTTTCAAGACCTTCGCGGTAGATTTTGTCGGTTAGCTCTTGAAGTTTATTCTGCATGGTAGTTCCTCCAAACAATATTAATGTTAATGTATTATTTATTAATTATTTAACTTTTATTTCGGTAATAAAACTGATTGCCCAGATTGCACAAATATATTTTTTGGCAATGTATAAATTTATGACATTTGTTAATATTTTTACCTATAGTGTAACTAACATTTCTTCTGTTAAGATATATCTATCTGTCTATCAAACTGATATATTAAAAAAATTGATTGTGAAAAAAATAACAAAACTAAAAATTTAACAATAAATTAATGTTAGAGCGCTAACAGATTTATAATTCTTTTAATCCAGAATTAAGAATCTCTACAATTTTATCGGCATTCTCTATTCCTATTGAGAGCCTAATCATTCCAGGGAATGGGTACCTATCGCCCCAAACAGGCTCTACGGGCATTAGAATTGTATCGGCATCGCCTAATGTGGGAACAAGAGGAATGTTGCTCGATACAGCCTGTATAAACTTATTGCATTTTTGCTGTTTATCCTCGAACGACTTTCCTTTAATATTGAACGTAACAATTGCCCCAAAGCCTTTCTGTCCAAATAGTTTAGTTGATATTGAATGTGTTGGATGGGAAATTACACCAGGGTAGCAAACCGACTCAACTGCAGGATGCTTTTCAAGAAAACGAGCAATGGCAAAAGCGTTATCGAAATGCTGCTTTATGCGAATGCTGAACGATTTAAGCATATCATGAAGCCTATAAGCCTCATCGGGCGATATCATATGTCCAGCCCACTTGCGGTACTCAATGGCCTCTGCGGCCAATTTCATATCGTTTCCTGAAACAATACCTGCCGAAAGGTTTCCATGCCCTGCAAGGTACTTAGTGGCACTATGGATAACCAAATCGGCACCAAAATCGAGCGGTTTAAATAAATATGGCGTGGCGAAGGTGTTGTCAACCACTACAGCAGCGCCGTGCTTCTTCGATATCTTTATTATCTCAATGGCATCAGCAACCAGTAGCATTGGGTTCGAAATAACCTCGAAGAAAACAACCTGAGGCTTATTTTTCTCCATAAATACTTCAAATGCTTCAAGCGAGTAGGAATTTCCATCGGGAGCAAAACGTATAGCCTCAATTCCTCTCCTATTTACAAGAACTTTATCTATGAATGAGTTTGTTCCACCGTAAATCTCCGTGAAAAAAGCCCATCTATTGGGTTGATTTCTCTTCTGAAATACCGATAGGGCAATATCAATGGCCGCCATCCCCGATTGCGAAAGCAACGACCATTTACAACCCTCAATTTCGCAGTAGAACTCCTCCGCAGCAACTACGGTTGGGTTACGGTAGCGCGAGTATATATATAGGTCTGGATTGATTGGATGACCAACTTCGTCGG
>CAZTVY010000111.1:0-8602 GCA_964617235.1 uncultured Rikenellaceae bacterium
TTTGAGTATGCCACTCCTCCAGAATTGGGTAAATACTCTGATAAGGATTAACCCTAAAAATAATTACTGAAGTTATTTGGTTTGATTTGTTTTTAATGGGTGCCAAATAGTCAATGTGGAGAGTTTTATGGGTACGACAAGGGTAAAAATCGGTGAAGAAAAAATTATTCCCCTTAGCAATTTTTTTCACAAAATATAAAGTTGAAACATCAAGACTATCAATTGGTTCGCCAAGGTTTATAAGTATCTTACCTTCTAGGCTCGTTATTATTATGTTGGTGTAACTCTTGTTGATATTAATTAAGTCGAGCCGCTTTTCGATATTACGTTTCAACTTATCGTCTAATTGCGTGTCAACCCAACTCGAAATAGCACTGGTAAGGAATGGGCTTTCGGAAAACATTCGCAAATCGGCCAACCTATCGTTGTGCCAATCAACAAATTGCTTGATTTTAATTTCAGAGATATCCTTAACATCGTTTTTAAGATGCAAAAAAGCTTTTTCCTTCTCGGCTCTATAGAATAAAGTTACACTTGCAAGAATTAACGCGAACAGGATGCTCCAAATACTTAGAACCCTGCACCTAGGGTTACAACGGGTAAAAAGGTCGAGAACTCTCTTCATATCGTCTATCGGTTTAAGCATATTTCGAACAGTTTAATATACTTATTTCCCGTCTCATTATCAACTTTAAATCAACTGAAAACTAAACAGCGGCGAGTGAATTCAACTGCATTTTTAGCATAGCATAATTAAACGGCTTCGTGAGGACCATATTGGCTCCAAATTCTTTAGCCATTAGTAAAAGGTCGTCGGCTCTGAAATACCCACCACCCGAAATGGCTATTATTTTGGTTTCGGGGTGTGTATTCTTGACGTACTGAATAACCTCCAGACCATCCATTTCAGGCATTATTATATCGGTAATCAACAAATCGAACGGCGATGAGTTTTCCAAGTTAAGCGCATCCATCGCACTATTGGTAACCGTTACCGAATGTCCTTCGTTCTCAATCATCTCCCTCATCGATGATGAGTAATCTATATCGTCGTCTAGTATTAGCACTCGCATAGCTGTAATGTTTTATAGGTTAAACACCTTTACGTTGTTGTTACATTACATAAGCGGGTTGTGATTGACATAGACCACTAACCCGCATCGATTAGCCACTATTTTATCATGTCTATCCCATCTTTAACCCATTTTATGGCCTTGTCGATTGGGTTAACCTCACTCGATGCATCAATGTAACGTTCTGTGGCTAAAATCCCTGACATAGAAGCTATGGCCTTAAATTGGCCACAAAGTTCAGGAGAACTAAGAATAACTGCTGATCGAAGCATTCCTTTTTCCTTGTATAGTTTTTGTCCACTTTTCATTATGGCAGATGTTTCGGCATCGATAGGTAATAGATTTTTCATATCTATTATTACTCCGAATGAATGGGTTGTTTCACTTTCCAGTTTCAACCTCGATTCATCGTACCATTGCTTCATCTCATTGGCGTTAATTTTACCTGAAAAAGTAAGTAAGTACCCAGATGTTTTTTTCTCAATCCTATACATAACCGTTACTTTTTAGTTTTACCTACTCTTTTATTGGATTTTCGGCAACCTCCATATATTATATATTAGAGGATGTTCTGCTAAAAATCAATGTAATCGTTATCCTCCGTAACTAAAGACACTTTTCCTCTGGTTGTCTTTGTTTTTGCTAATTCTGAGTCCTGAACCATATCGATATTAACACCATGGCCATTGCCATTATCGCTATGAGCAAACTCCTTTTTAGCATTAACAAGATGCACAGACCTACTCTCTCCACTACCGCCTTTTTGCTTTCTGTTTCTGAATAAATTACTATTCTTAATATCAAGCTTGAAGTAAGCAACAGCCTCGGTAAGTTGCTCTGCCTGACTACTCATCTCCTCACTGCTCGATGCAAGTTCCTCGCTACCAGCGGCGTTCTGTTGAACCACAACATTAAGTTGCTGAATAGCATTGTTGATTTGCTCTGCACCAGAGCGTTGCTCTAAAGATGCTGCGGCTATTTCCTGAACAAGACGAGCTGTTTTTTCTATTTCGGGAACAATATCTGAAAGTAATCTACCAGCATCCTCCGCTTCCTTAACACCATTCTTAGTTAGAATGTCAATTTCGTCGGCGGCAAGACGGCTGCGCTCAGCCAACTTTCGCACCTCCGAGGCAACCACTGCAAATCCTTTACCGTGTTCGCCAGCTCTGGCAGCCTCAACCGCTGCATTAAGAGCAAGAATGTTAGTTTGGAATGCGATATCACCAATAATTTTAACCTTATCGGCAATTTGCTTCATGCTCTCAACCGATTTAAAAGTGGCGCTACTGCCACGCTTAACACTATCGGCTCCAACAAGTGCAATTTTCTCTGCTTGCTGCGAGTTATCGGTATTCTGCTGAATATTGGCCACCATTTGTTCCATTGCGCTGGAAACCTCCTCGGTCGACGAAGCTTGCTCGTTAGAGCCCTGCGACATCTGCTGCGACGATGAACTTATTTGAATACTTGCAGAAAGAATGTTGTCGGCACCGACTGCAACCACGGAGCAAACCTCTCTGAGCTTGTTGGCCATATTTTGTAACGATTTTGCCAATAATCCAACCTCATCCTTCTGGTCAATATCAATTGTAGCCTTAAGATTCCCTTCGGCCAACGCTTCGGCTAACTTAACGCCTTTGGCCAATGGAATGGTAATACCCCGTGATATTGCTATTCCAATTATAAGTGCAAGAATAACTGCGCTTATCATTATAATAACCATTATAACATCAGCCCTATATGCTATTTGCTTGTTTAGGTCGGCTGTTTGCTTTGCCGCCTCAATATTATACTTAACTAAATCAGTCATTGCATCGTCAATGTCAACTGCTGCTTTGTACCAAGCATCACTTTTTAGAAGTTTTGTAGCATTATCAAGGTCGTTGGACATAACATACCGCTCACACTCAGGCATAAACGAAAGGTAATAATCCAACATCTTCACAGTCCTATCCATTAACTCCTTATCTTCCTTACTGATAATTGTTGTTGCATAAAGTTCCATCTCCTTATCAAACTTTGTCCTAAACTCTTTGAGCTGATTAAGCCTTTTTGTTTTCTCGGCATCATCCTTGGCGTAAATAAAATCACGTAGGGCAACCCTTATTTGTTGAAAGTAAGTTGATAGGTGTGTTACATTGCCCAATGGCACTGTCATCTTTTCGTAGAGCTGGGTATCTGCCTTGGCAATCTGGTTAATTTTGGCCATCCCAAGTATGCCAACAGTAGCGCAAAGCGCTGCTATTAAAACGTAGCTACTTATTAGCTTTGTCCCAATTTTAATATTTTTGAGTTTCATAACCATACTGTATTAGTTGATAGTTAAAATCAGTATAGTAAAGTTACCCCTGTGTTTGAGCAATAACTAGAGCTCTAACACGTGATTATGAAAATCAAGTAAGAATACCTCAAAACAAACACACAACAAACACCTATAAGACAAATCATTACAAGTCGAACAAAAAAATACGTTAAAGAACCCTGTTTTGAAAACGCAATCCCATTAGGTATTTTCCACAACAAAAAAAGGTGTCTCAAATAAGACACCTTATAACAGATATTCCACCTAGCCTATTAGTAGTTTTCAAAATCATCATCGGATACCGCAGCCTTGCTTTTGGGGGATTTACCCATAAATTTCGAATCATCTTCGTTCTTCAGGTCTATTTTAGCACCTTTAGAATGACCATAACCTTTCGACTTGGCAAATTGACTCTCTTTCAGTTGCTTTGTATCAAATGCTACTCTTTTGTTATCTACCTTGCCTATTCTTAATTTCATTGTAGAATTCTCAATTTTAAAGAACGAAACACTCTCTGTTAACTGCTCGGCCTGACTGCTCATTTCCTCGCTACTTGATGCCAACTCCTCACTACTTGCAGCATTTTGCTGAACTACAACATTCAACTGTTGAATAGCGTTGTTTATTTGCTCTGCACCTGAGTTCTGCTCTATTGAGGCAGCTGCAATTTCCTGCACTAATTTTGCCGTCTTTTCAATTTCAGGAACAATATCGGCAAGCAACCTACCTGCATCCTCGGCCTCACGAACCCCATTTTTAGTTAAAATGTCAATTTCATCGGCGGCCTCTCGGCTACGCTCAGCTAACTTACGCACCTCTGAGGCTACTACGGCAAATCCTCTACCATGCTCGCCAGCTCTGGCAGCCTCAACGGCTGCATTTAATGCTAATATGTTTGTTTGGAATGCTATATCACCTATTATTTTAACCTTATCAGCAATCTGCTTCATGCTCTCTGCCGATTTTATGGTTGCGTCACTTCCGCGTTTAATACTATCGGCTCCGAGCAGAGCAATTTTTTCGGCTTGCTTGGAATTATCGGTATTCTGCTGAATATTTGCAACCATCTCCTCCATTGAACTAGAAATCTCCTCGGTTGATGATGCTTGCTCATTGGAACCCTGCGACATTTGTTGCGATGAAGAACTCACCTGAATACTAGCAGAAAGAATATTATCAGCTCCGACTATTACGGAGGAAACGACATCTCTAAGTTTTTCAACCATATTTTGTAATGACTTTGCGAGTATCCCAATTTCATCTTTTTGGTTAATATCTAGCGTAGCCATTAAATCGCCCGTTGCAATTTCCTGAGCAAATGTTACTGCTTTTCTTACAGGGCCAACCACAGCCCTAGTTAAAACAAGGGTAATAAGAATTGAAAATAAAACACCAATGGCAATGACAATAATCATTAATGCTTTTGCCTGGGATGCACTGTGATTATTATTCTTAACCATCAAATTTGTATTCTCAATATTATTCTTTGTTAACTCATCAAAAGTACCCCCCATCTGGTTTGATATAGGCACCATTTTTTTGTACAATTCATTATAATTACTAAATAAACGGTCTTTCTCCTCTGGGCTTGTAGTTTCGGACAACTGCTTAATAGTTTCATCCAATCCCACATACACGTCTCGCCATGCCTTATATTCACTCGAAACTCTTGCCATTAAAGCACGCCCCTTTTCAGTTTGTCTTGGCCGTGATAGAATAGATGCATAAAGTTTATCCACCTTCTCCCACGACTTATTCCTTTGAATTAAAATATCGGCAAACTCTTTTCTAGCATCTGTAGAGCCATTGTAAATAAGCACTTCAAGTGTTTGTGCCCTAATCTTCATCCGCTCAACATTCATACTCAAATAGTCCGTAAGGTCGGGTATTCTATTCATACCAATATTGTTCATTGAACTCGACAATTTGGAAAGTTGAAAATACCCGATTCCGCCAACAACCAAAGCGATAAAAGCCATTGCCCCTAGCGTTAGCGACAGCTTTGTTCCTATTCTAATATTCTTAAGTTTCATATATTTAAAATTTATTAAGTGATAGACTAAATAATTATGCTTATTCAAATGTTGAGAAGGAAATCGTCTTCCCGTGAGATTCTCATTCCATAGTTATTACTTAAAAACAATTATCGTAAAAATATTATTATGAATTTCGAGAAAATAGCGAACTAACACCTGATTTTCAGATAGCGTATTTTTACCTTATAGTCAGGATTGATTGGAATATGAAAAACTAAAAAAAGAAATATGAACTTTATGGATTAAGCAATCCTTCAACCTTGTTAATTAGGTTGGCTGAGTTGAAAGGCTTTATAAGATAATCGTTAGCACCAAGCTCCATGGCTTTACCAATGCTCTCGTAATCGGCCCGGGCTGAAACTATAAGAATTGGGAAGTTGAATGGTTTTTCAAGTTTATCAAGTAAAACAAAACCATCCATTACGGGCATCATAATATCTAGTATTAACAGGTCTGGCTTTCTCTTTTTAAGTTCAGCCAAAGCCTCCTGACCATTAGAGACAAATTTCAATTCGTAGCCATAATCACACAAAACAGTCTGAATTAAGAGCTGTATAATCCGTGAATCCTCTACCAAAAGAATTTTTTTCGATTCCATAAAAAGCAATTAACGTTCAAAAATAAGAAACGAATAAAAAGGGTTATAGAGTATTTTCACCTAATTTTTATAAATTGATAATTTTATTGCGAACAGCCCACATAGCCAACGAAACAGCACTATTTGTTCCAGTTTTATCAAATAAACGTGCCCGATGCCCCTCAACAGTTCGTTCACTTAAAAATAACTTCTCAGCTATTTGTGCGTTGGTTAAGCCTTGGCAAACGAGTGTAAGAATTTCCAACTCGCGAGCAGAGAGTTTAACTTGTCCTACCTTCTTGCTCTCCTTCGCCGATGCAGTTTTTAACACTTCAACCTCCGACGAACAACTCGAAACTATACGTTTTTCGCCATTGAACACAACGTTTGAACCTTTAAACCGGACATCAATAAGGTTGCTGTTCTTGTGAATGGCCTTAAACTCAAGTTCAAAGTCTTTTATTGCACCTTGTTCGCACTTTGCAATACTATCGGAAACGGCTCTTATATCATCCTTGTTTACAAAATTAATAAGGTTATTACCCACAATCTCCTGTTGGTAATAGCCTAACATATCGGCGAATTGCTTGTTAGCATGTTCAATAACCTGACCTTTAAGAATTACAGTTCCGCTGTAAGAGTTGTTAAGAATAGCATGAAATTTCTCGTCGTTTACCTCATTGATTCGTTGACGGCTCTCGATTCTACGACGAATAACTTTTACCAATTCGCCAAACTCAAAGGGTTTTGGAATATAATCGTCGGCACCGAGATGAAGTCCAAGCAGAATATCCTCCTTCGATGCCTTTGCTGAGAGGAATATAAATGGGATAACCGATGTGGTATTAATTTGGTGCAGCATGTTGAATACCTCGTAGCCAGTAATGCCTGGCATTGAGATATCGCAAACAATAACATCGGGTCGATGCTGAATGGCCTTTTGTATGCCCTGCGAGCCATTTTCTGCTAGAACTACCTCAAAGCCCACTCCGTTCAGGTATTCCGAAATGGTCTCCCGTAGGTCAATATCATCCTCAACGAGCAGTACTGTATTTTGCTTAACATCCATAATTTTAAAGATAGAGAAAAAAGATATTTCTTTTATAGTTTAATTATAATGGAACCAAAATTGTTACCGTAGTCCCCTTTCCTTCGTTACTTTTAATTGATATCTCACCATTATGTAAATCAACACAACGCTTTACAATGCTTAATCCTAAACCGCTTCCACTAATATTGCTAATGTTTGATGCTCTGAAGTAAGGGTCGAAAAGGAATCGAACCTCATCCTGAGGTATTCCAATACCATTATCCTTAACAATAACCTTAAGCCTTTTGAGCTCCAACTTCATGCTGAATTTTACAATACCCTGATTAGGGCTGAATTTAATAGCATTATTCAATACATTATCTATAATATGTACCAATAAGCCTCTATCGGCCAAAATAGTTTGTGGAATTCCCTTAGAAACCTCAACCTGCACAAAGGGTTGAAACAAATAATCTATCTGCTCAATAATGGAGTCGATAAGAATGTTGGAATTGTACTCCTCGGGGGTAAATTTTAGCCTACCGCTTTGCTCCTTGCTAACCAATGAAACCTCATTAATTAACGCAGTAAGACGCTTGGCGGCATTATTGAGGCGGACTAGGTTTTTAGTGGCATTTATAAAATGATTATCAACCAAGTTGCGCTCCAAAAGTTGAATATTTAAGGAGATATTTGTTAGTGGTGTTCTAAAATCGTGCGATACGGTTGATATAAAGTGATTCTTTTGCCGATGTAACTCCTGCTCCTTCTTTAGCGCAAGAGCAATCTCCTCCTGTGCCTTAATTTTTTCGGTTATATCATGGGCATTAATTAACACTCCCCCTATCTCTGGTGTATCGGTAAAGTTCGATGCCTTAAGGCTTAAAACTCTATATACTCCATTCTTATGTTTAAACTGAATATCGGTGCTGGAATAGCCCAATCCGTTAGAACCGACAAGATTCAAAAAATCAGAGAATTTAACTTGGTCTAAATCGGAAACTACATTGCAAATATTCCGAATTCGAGCCCTACTACTAAACCCTAAAACATTGGAAATTGAAGGACTTATATACTTACAGTTACCCTGTGTATCAACAATAAAAATGATATCGCTTGAATTGGAAATAAGTTTCCTAAAACGGTTCTCATTTAGGGCTAAAATCTCCACTATTTTCTTACGTTCAGTTATATCAACAATAATCCCATCGTAATAATCCTTACTGGGTAATCGGCGCGCATAGTTAGCAACCCATATCTCCCTTCCATCGGTTCTCCTGATGGGCATCTCGAATATTGCAGTGGACTCATCCTTTAACTTGTTCAGAAACTCACTATGAGTTTTCTTGTTAATACCCAATTCTTTTACTCGAAAACCTTTTACTTTGTCGGCACTGCAAAAACCAATACGCTCGGCAAAAAAATTATTACACTCAATAATTTTCCCTTCAGAATACGATACTCTATAGAAACCGGCCAACGCATTATCGAACATTCCGCGGTAACGCTCCTCGCTATCAGTAAGCATTTCCTGAAGTTTAATAAAAACAGTTCTATCGACGAAATTAATTATAAGGTGAT
>CAZTVY010000112.1:0-8502 GCA_964617235.1 uncultured Rikenellaceae bacterium
ATTCAACAGGTCGATTGTATTTGTCAATAGTTAAGCGTCTTGATTTCCTTTGATAGGATATAATCACCTTAAACGTACCTTTAGGACTTAATCGGTATTTATAATATTCAAAAAGCGTAAATAATAACTGGAACTCGTTACTTATTAAATAAACTCTATTCATAAATATTAACCTTTTTTAAAAGTTTACGTCGAGTAAAATAGTATGCAACAACAAAATAAATAACATCAATTAATAAAATTGCCCAGGCTATTGCAACAAACTTATTAGTAATAAATATTGGTAATATAAAAGGTAACAATGCAGACAAAGAGATATATGAAAATGTTATTATTAATCGCTCTTTATATCCTTTAACTGCATTTAAAGCAATTACACCTATAAAAGAACCAAAAAAAACACCCGACAAGAAGGCCATGCGTGCAGGGAAAACACTCTCCATATACTTTGGAAAGAAATTACTAATAATATCGGGCATAAAGTAATATACTGGTAAAACTGCAATGCCTAGGGAAACAAGCAATAAAAGGGAGATATTACGAACAGGTTTCCACAACAACGAGGAGTCGCCTGTTGCACCAAATTTATGGGAGAGTCTGGGATAAATATACTGTGCAATTATTTTTGGGAGCATATTTATACCATTGCGAATTGCAAACACCGGTGCAAATAAACCAAGCATAATAATACCCCCATAGTGTAAAATGGCAAATTTTATAAAGGTTTTTGAAACTCCATATAAATAGGCCATTATAAAAAGAGGCATTCCTGTTTTAAATAGCAGTATAAATTTTTTAAAGTTAAATTTAGCAGCAACTTTAATAGGATTTATTTTTAGTAAAAGTAACAATGAAATTAAGGCTGTACTTAAATTATAGGCCAGATAACCCTCGAACTTATAAAAGTAAATTATTGGTAACAAAACTATACATAGCGAACCCTGAATAAAGTACGAAACCGAAAGTTTGGAAAATGCCTTGTTGGTTCTAAATAGTGTTAATATATAATCCTTATAAAAATTAATTGAAAGAATAAGCATTATTACTGTAAACGAAAGAATAAAAATAAAATCTTTACCACTCAACCAGAAAACAATATTTAAAATAAATAGAATTACAATTGTAATAGCTGCACAAAATAAGGTATAAGCCTTGGTGGTTTCGGCAAGCGAATATGCTTCGCCCTGTTCTCCCTTTCCCATTAAAAAAGGCAATTCACGAGCCAAACCAGAAGTAATACCTAAATTTCCAATCAATGCATAGGAATTAATAATTAAAAGCATTTGCCAAACACCTATTTGTTCGGGTCCAACCCATCTTAAAACTAAAAAACCAGCAACAATATTAATAAGCGTAGAAAAGAGAGATGCCACGGTATAAAAACTGCCAGCCTTAATGTTTTGTTTATGTTTTCTAATAAAGTTAAACATATTCAATGCTATTCAATAAGATCTTTATTAAATGGTGTTCCTTTTTCAATATCAACTTTTGCTTTTTTTCCTAAAATATCCTTTAAAAATTTCGGGTGTAGCCCATATCCTGGCCGGACAGATCGTATATTTTGCGTGGTAAAAACGTCTCCCTTATTGATGCGCTCGGCCACAAAGAGTGAGCGCGAAAACTCACGCCCTTTGCTTTGCTTTTCGGTTAAATTGTAGTTAACCTCTCCTAATGCTAATTCGGCCTCACGAACAGCCTTAACCATTGCAGTAAACTCTGCCTCGTTCAGCGAAAATGAAGAGTCTGGGCCGCCTATGCTTCTGTCTAAAATAAAATGTTTCTCAATTACCCGTGCCCCTAAAACAGTTGCTGCCACAGGAACGGTTATACCCATTGTATGGTCCGATAAGCCAGTAAGAACTCCGAAACGATTAGCCATATCGGGTATCATTTTTATATTGGCCTCCTCAATGGGAGCCGGATAACTTGATGTGCATTTTAGCAAAACAATTTGGTTGTTGCCCACACTTCGGCATGTGTTAACAGCCAATTCAATATCGTGTAGTTCGGCAATACCCGTTGAAATGATTATAGGCTTACCCTTACTAGCCACATACTCTATTAAAGGAATATCGGTAATTTCGAACGATGCAATTTTATAGGCAGGTGCATTTAACGATTCCAATAAGTCAACGGCAGTATTATCGAAAGGTGAGGAAAAACAAACTAATCCTTCTTTTCTTGCAGCTTCAAACAAAACTGGATGCCACTCCCATGGAGTGTATGCCTCCTTGTATAAATCATATAAATACTTGCCATCCCAAATTGTCCCCTGTTTAAGCTTAAAATAATCGGTTTTAACATCAAGGGTTATTGTGTCGGCGGTATAGGTTTGCAGCTTAATTGCATTTGCACCTGCACGCTTAGCAGCCTTAATGGTTTCAATAGCTGTTTGCAATGAACCATTATGGTTTGCAGAAAGCTCTGCAATTATAAAAACCTCATTTTGTAAATCAAAATCAAAAGAACCTATCGAAAATTTTTTACTCATATTAATTTTACAAATTTATATTTATCAGAATTTTCTGTTTTTATAAAACCAAGCCGCTCGAATGATTTTACTGAGGGATAGTTCTCTTTCATTACAAAACCGATAAATTTATTAATTTTTATCTTGCCCGAATCTTTAAAACTTAACATTTCCGTTAATCCCTTTTCTAAAATTACTTTTCCAAGACCTTTACCCTGAAAAATAGGATCCACAAGATAACTAATTATTGCTTCGTTATTTTTTATATCAAAACGTATCAATCCGCAAGGTTTACCATCTAATTCTGCAATAAAGGAAAAACTATGAGGATCGTTAATTTTTTTGTAAAACCAAGTTTGATGTTCTTCTTCTGAGATTGATTTTGTAAAAGAAAATTGACGAAGCGTTTCATTTTTTGCCCATTCGCAAGTAATTCTAAAATCAGACTCTAATATTAGTCTTAATAATAGCATTGCTTTACAATTTTAATTTTTTTTGCTTAATTGAGGCTTAATGAAATCCCATTCAGTTTTTAAAATTGCCAAACCTACAACATCTTCAAACGTTCCATTTTTCGGGCAATGTTCTCTGTAGTAGGCTTCTCGTCTAAAACCAAACTTTTCATGCATTTTAATTACATTTTCGTTAAAAACAAACACTTCGCATCGAAGTTTGTTTAACTTAAGAACTTCAAAAACATATTCCATTACAAGAAATTCTACTTTTGCGCCAACGCCTACTCCGCGAACCGATGAATCACCAAGATAAAAAGCCCAATAGCAACTTTGAAGGGTTCTGTCAATACCACTTAACGAGGCAACACCTAAGAACTTGGATCCATACTTAATAATCCAGTATTTAGACATATCTTGATTTTTAACCTTTTGAAACCAGCTTTTTTGTTGCTCTTCTGATATTACATAATCTGTGTACATGTATCGACTAACCTCAGGAGAGTTTCTCCAATTTCTAACAATTTCCAGATGCTCCTCGGCAAGATCGATTAACTCAACTGTCTCCATCATTAAGTATTTTAAATTTTTTAATATGGTTTAACCTAGACTGTGCAATAGAACTACGAATTTTTTCTAGTCTACTAGTGTCTATTTCATTATTAATTGATACGGACAAAACTTCTGCAATAGAAAGTTCTTCGTCGAAACCTTTTACTGAAAAAGACTGCAAACCTAAGTTTGTATATAAATAATCGTGTAGTTTTTTTTGATTTTCAACAAAATAACCAATAATCGGCATTGTTCCAACTGCAATAACTTCATACAAAACACTACTAGCAGGAACCAATGCTAACCATGACTCTAACATCGCATCAAACATTTCTCGTTCACTTAACGAATGCCGGTGATCTATTCTTGAATCAGATGTTACTATATTTTCAAAGTTTTTTGTTTTTTTGAATGCGGCGCCTGTAATTACAATGATTTTTAATAATTCATTAAACCTCAATGCTGCTTTTAGTGCTTTTTCGGTTAAGTTATTTGGGTCGGCACCTCCAAATGCAATTAATAAAGTTCCTACCTTTTTTTCGATCCTATTTTTTCTTGCATGCTCTAGAAAAGTTGGTCTCAACAATGCATACTTAGGTCCTAACGAGAAAAGTGTGTTTGGTTTCGCATTAAAATCTTGAGGTTTAACCCCTAAAGTGTGATTTATAATTAGGTCGGCTACAAACTCTGTTTGATGGAGGTCGTCGATACAAACTAATTTTGCACGTTTATCCTTAACTTTTTTTTGATATTCTATATCAAAATCATACCCATCAATAACAACTATTTGATTTGGCTGAATTTGTCTAAAAAACAGATCCTCGTTATAAATTTTGTGAACAATAAAGCCTTTCTCAACAATCTCATTCTCTAGTTTATCGGGTATTTCCTTACAGTAGAATTGAATTGTGTAATGTTCTTTAAGAATTTGAGCTAAAGCAAAAGTTCTAACAATGTGACCTAAACCCATTTTAGAATTGCCATCAACCCGTATAAATAATAATTTGTTTATTTCATTCATTTAAATTATTCTTTCCAGTTTTTCTGATTAACTGCACTATTTATATCTACCAAAAACGGGTTTCTATCTAATAAATCGATGATTTCTTCAGATGTTAAATTTTCTCCATTAAAATCCTCAAATATTCTTTTTGCAAGTTCGAAATCAGAAATTGTATCAACCGTTAATCTGTAATTGTGTCTGTCTTTTTTAAAGGGAAATGCAACAATTTCAATATTACCTGGTATGTTTTGATGAAAATAAGGCGTTACATGTTCTTTTTGTTTTAAATCATCTGAATTCTGAAATGCCTCTTCTAGTAATTTAAATGAAAAAATTTCAATTGAATATCCTATTGGAAATGTCGAACTTAGTGCAGTAGATAAATATTTTCTTTCGCTTTTAATTTTCTCATAATAGGAATATACATTCAATATTAAATCCTTGTCTATATATGGATTATCCCCTGTAAGCCTAAATACTGTTGTTGCATTAACCGCTTTAGCTGCCAAATAATACCTTTCAAGCACATTATCCTCGCTACCTCTAAAAACCTTAACACCTAAACCCTTAACATAATTAACCAGAACATCGTTCTCTGGATTAGTTGATGTTGCTAAAACAATTGGAATTCCCGATGCTTTTAATCTGTTTATTAATATGCCAATTAACGGTTTCCCAGCGACTTCCCTCATAACCTTACCAGGTAAACGCTCACTATTCATTCTTGCTTGAAGTATTATGTACGGATTTTGCATTTGGTTGTTCATTAAAGTCTTATGTTGTTTTAGATTGCTTCGTCGTTCCTCCTCGCAATGACGGTAATGAATAATTTTGATTACCCCCCAACTTTAGTATAACCTCAGTAGGTGTTTCTCTTGCCCCCCTATGCATAGGGGGGGCGGGGGGTATTTCTTCGAAAACATTGTTCCTGTTCAGATTATCCTACCAAATAGTCCATCCCCCATCAACCTGAATTACCTGTCCAGTAATAAAGTCCGAAGCAGAGGAACTTAATAGCAAAGTAACGCCCGCTAAATCGTCGGGGTTACCAATCCTATTCAATGGATTTTTCCGGCTAAGCCTTTCCACAAACTTAGGGTTTGCTGCTTGTATTTCGGGTTTTGGGAAAGGCCCTGGTGATATAGCGTTAACACAAATACCATATGGTCCCAAAAGAACTGCAAAGTAACGGGTTAGCTGGTTCATTGCAGCCTTAGCTGCTCCGTAGTGCGGAGGGTTTGTGTATTTTTCGCAATCGTCGCCCTTGTACATACCAAAATCAGGGCTAACCAACCCATACATCGATGTAATATTAATAATTTTGCCCGATTGCTGCTTTTTCATAATTGGAATCACTGCCTTAACACAGCGGTGCACCGAACCAACAACGCCATCCATTGTATAAGCCCAGTCGGAATCGAGCATGGCTTCCTGAGAGTTACCGCGAGCGGTATGGGCATTATTTACAAGTATATCTACTCGCCCGAATTTTGTTTTAACATCCTCGAAAAAAAAGCCAATACTCTCCTCGCTGGTAATGTCTATTGGCATAAATGCCAGTCGCAAACGTTCATCGGGAGTGAACTTTTGCTCGTACTTTTCCTTACTCCTTCCGGCAACAACTACCTGAGCATTTGCGCTGAGTAATGCTCTAACCATTGCAGAACCTAAGTGTCCGTAACCACCTGTTACAATTGCTACCTTACCTGTTAAGTTGAATTGATGCATTGCTGTTTATTTTGGCCACATCGATGGCGTTAAAATTTCGTCAGGGATACTAGTTGTTAACTCGGGCAAAGGCTTTGCCTCATTAATACTATTAATGTTCTGGAGTAGCTGCTCCTGATTGTTTACCCCAAAAACAACCCTATCGATAAAATCCTGATTTATGCAAAAATTCAGCAGGGCTCCCTCAACGGGTTTACAGTTCTGCTGAATATCTGTAAGCAAATCCTTTACTGGGTTAAAAAACGATGGCAATTCGTTTGGATTTAAAAAAAAAAGTCCCTGTAAGAATGCCGAACGGGTGTGTATTTCGCAACCTTTTGCTTTTAACTCTTTTATAATGCTTACAAATCGTCGGTCGAAATAGTTAAATGGAACCTGAACCATATCGGGCGTATAGCCTGCCGATAAAACGGCGTGAGCCTCCGCCGTTGTATTGAACGAAAAACCAATCTTTTCAATTGTGCCACTTTGCTTAAATTTCATCAGAATATCCCATAACTTGGGGTTTTCAATAACCGATAATGGTCTATGTGCCAACATTGCGTAAAGCGACTCTACTCCAAGTAACTCTAGTGTTGTTTGCACCTGTGCCCCGAGCGTAACAGATTCGGTTGGTGAGATAAACTTTGATACCACTTTAAACCCATTCACCCCAACCTGGCCTAAAACCTCCTGGCTATTTCCGTAAGCATAGGCTGTATCAATAATGTCGATACCAAACTCTTTTGCTGCCGATAAAATACGGGAAACCTCGTTGGTTGGAGTTTTCCCGTTTTTATTGCTAATTCCATAGTTTAGCCCAAACTGAACCGTTCCAAGGGCAAGTTTATTTAGCACTTCTTAAAAAATTCATTGATTTTTTCAATAACAAAAATTTGCTCCTCATCAGTCAAGGTTGGATACATGGGTATGCTAAGGCATTGGTTATAGTACTTTTCGGCATTTGGCATGTCGCCGTGTTTCCAACCAAACTGCTTATAGTATGGCATTAAATGAACGGGTATATAGTGAACCTGAGCAAATATTCCGTACCGGCGGAGGTAATCGTAAAGCCCTTTGCGGTTTTCAACCTCAATAATGTAAAGATGGTAGGCGTGTCCTTCAACAACACCCGACTGCCCTTTTATGTAGGGTTTATTGGAAAAAGCCTGGTTATACCTCTCGGCTATTTGTCTACGCCGCTCTATGCCCCACTGTGCACGTTGAAGCTGACTTAACCCTAGCGCTGCCTGAAAATCAGTAATTCTATAGTTAAAGCCCAACTCCTGCATTTCGTAGTACCAACCACCATGGTTCTCGTGAAGTAACGTTGGTTCCTTGGTAATTCCATGGGTACGCAATAGCAGTAGTTTGTTGTAGAGTTCCTCATTGTTGGTGGTAATCATGCCTCCTTCGCCACAAGCAATGTGCTTAACTGGGTGAAATGAGAAGATAGATAAATCGGCATAGGTTCCGTTTCCGCAAAACTGTGTTGCTCCTTTAGTGTCGGTAAAGTAACCACCGGGGGCGTGGCAGGAATCCTCAATAATCCAAAGTCCAAACTCGTTGGCCAATTCGCGGAATTTTTCCATATCCAATGCCCGTCCGGCAAAATCAACTGGTATTATTCCCTTAAATGTTCCCCTTGGCGATTGCTCCAAAATACTCCGAACCTTATTTATGTCGATAAGATACGTACTTGGGTCGATATCGGCAAAAACAACTTCGCCACCACAATACCTCACACAGTTTGCACTTGCCGCAAAAGTTATTGGAGTGGTTATTACCTTATCGCCGGGTTTAACATTAAGCGCCAAGGCACAAAGGTGCAGTGCGGCTGTTCCATTGGAAATAGCCACAGCATACTTTGTTCCAATATACTTTGCAAAGGCATCTTCAAACTCCTTTACTTTAGGACCCTGAGTTAAGAAGTCGGACTGGAGCGTTTCCACTACCGCATTAATATCCTCCTGAGTAATACTCTGCCGTCCGTAGGGTATGGTTTTTTTTGTGGGTTCCATTAATATTTTGGTCTAAATAAATATCTGTTTTGATAACAACAACCAGTTCCGTCATTGCGAGGGGCGTATTTCCCCGAAGCAATCCATCACAAGAGATTGCTTCGTCGTTCCTCCTCGCAATGACGAAAACACTTTAGCGTCATTGCGAACACACCGTTTTTTGGTGGGTGAAGCAATCCATTGCCAAGGGTTACTTTAAAACAAGATTGGTTGGCTTCGCCGAACCCTTCGGGTTTCGCAATTTACGCCTGCTTAACGGCAGGTTAACTCGCAATTACGAAAAACTCTTTAGCGTCA
>CAZTVY010000113.1:0-8438 GCA_964617235.1 uncultured Rikenellaceae bacterium
CCTTGCATAGTTTATAAGCAACCCAATGTTTCCTATAGTATGGTCCTCGCGCTTACCCGTAGCACCAAGAATTACGATATTTTTAATTCTTTGTGAAATACACCACTTAACAGCCTTGGTAAGATCGTTAGAATTCTGGTCTGGATCGTGATGAAGAATGCTCTGGTACTTATTCTTAAGGTGATCGTTAACAGAGTCCAAATCGCCCACCAATGCATTGGGTGTAATGCACAACGACTCTAAATGCTCTATGGCTCCATCGCAGCAAACAATCATAGGTGCGTGAAGAAGCATACTTAGGGGCTTGGGATGTTCGGGAAATTTTCCGTTGGCTAGAATAACTGCTTGCATGGTTAGTTTATAGTTGTTTGCTGTTCGTTGATAGAAGTTATTTCTTTTCTCCATTGATAATAACCAACAAACGACATTGTGGTATAAAACACAAATAGTACAGATGTTGGGTAAAGTCCCTTGTAAAGGTATAAACCTAAAGATACAGAATTGATGATAACCCAAAGCCACCAATGCTCAATAATTTTCCGAGCTAACATCCAGGTAGCTGTAATGCTTAGGGCTGTAGTAAACGCATCGCCAATGGGAACAGGCGAGTCGGTATGCTGCTCCAGTATATATTCGATAACAAAGAAAAAAAGTATGGTTACAGCGCTAAGCCAAAGAATCTGTTTCTTTGAAACATGAGTTACTTTTAATGAATCGAACTTTCCCTTATTACCGCCATAAAGCCAGTGGTACAATCCATAAACACTAATAAACAAGTAGTAAACCTGAAGCCCCATATCGGCATAGAACCTCGACACATAAAATATGTACACATAAAAAGCCGAGGTGATAAAGCCTAAAGGCCAAAGCCAAAAGTTTTGCTTTATCTCCAAGTAAAGATAAATCAGCCCCGCAATAGCACCAATTACCTCAATGTAGTTGTTAGATAGCCAGTTTAGCATTGTATTATTCAGTGTAAAAACTATTAGTTACTTTATTGAGAAATGACACTTTCAGGTCAGCCGACTCTGAAAGGTCATTTCGCTATATTAATCATTAAAATTCAACACCAAGTTTTAAGGCAAAATTGAGTGTTGCCTGTGGATAATAACCAATACTAGTATACTCTGGCTCTCCACTTTGAAATAATGTTCGATAAACCCAAGCGTTTGATTCGTATTTGTGATTTAAAACATTATTTACTATTCCCTGAACGTAAACCAACTTAGTACCGTTAAATTTAAATTTATAATCAACTGAGAAATTATTAACCAGATAAGAATCAAGTTTTCTAGCACTATTCTGGGTATTATCTAAGTATTGTTCACCAACATACTTGGCTATCCATGAAAATGATAAACCCTTTGTAGGTATTATGGTCAGTTTACTGGCTCCAACCACTGATGGAGAGAATGAAATTGTAGTATTTCCAATGCTCTCAGGAACTGTAAGCCCTGTTTCGTTCCAATCGGTTGAGTTATCGGTTAAATTCGCATAATTGGTATAGTTCTTAATAATGTTGCGGCTCAACGTTGTATTAAACTCCCATTTCAACCAACTTATCGGCTTAACACCAAAAATCAGTTCAACGCCAGCCCTGTAACTGCTGGATACATTATCCATTAAAGCATATCCAACATCGGTTAATTCTCCGGTTAATACCAGCTGATCTTTATATTTCATATAGTAGAAATTTGCATTGAAAGAGAAAATCTGATGCTGAAATTTATACCCTAACTCCCAATCATACAATGTTTCAGGTTTTGGCACATAACTATCGCTTCCTTTCATCGCATCCTTTAAATCGCTCCGCGAAGGTTCCCTATTGGCTATTCCAAAAGAATAGTACAATTCTTGGGATGTTGAAAATTTTAAAGTTGCACCAATCTTGGGATTGACAAAACTCCAACTATGATTCTGGTCTATTCCAACAACATCGGAATCAATTCCCTTTAATTTATAACCAACACCACGATACTGAATATCTCCAAACACACTGATTTGGTCGTTAATTTGCCAAACAGATTTGGCAAATATGTTCCAATCGGTTTTTAAACCAGTATTTCTGTACCACTCAAAGTCCTTGGGCAAACCAGCATTAACTGACGACCACAGAATACGCCCAAAGTGATTGCCATCATGCTGGTTCCAACCCGCACCAAGCGTTGCTGTTACAGCACCTTCCGAGTAATTTAATGATGTAATTGCTCCATAAAAAGCATTATTCATCCATTTTTGCTGAATTACATCACTCCTATCAAAAGTTTGAGTTCCTATAACAACGTTAGGCAACCCAAATTTAGAAAACTTTCTATCTTCCTTAAACTCCTCGTAGTACCCTTTACCATCAGTTAAGTGAAGTGTAGCGTTGAATATTAAGTTTTCCGTGATTGAATGACTCGATATTAACTGATAATGAGTTTGCCAGTAATTATCCTTCTGGTCTTCATAATAACGGATATTGCCATCTTCATCAGTATATTCCCCTGCCAAATTATATCGACGATTAGTACTCATCATATAATCGGGTGTTCCCTCCCAAGTTATTGCAGTATGCTCCTCTCCATGTATAATATTAAAGCGCACCAAACTCTTTGCTCCGTGCCAAGCACCAGTAAAAAACATCGATTTATGTTCGGAGCCTGCACGCTCAATATAACCATTGGAGTGTAACTGCGAGTAACGCCCTTCAAAACTGAACTTACCGTTTATCAACCCAGTACCTACTCTACCAGAAATCTTTTGGGTATTGTACGAACCTCCAAATAAATCGACAGCAGCAAAGGGCTCTGGATTTAAAGTTACGGTTTGAAAATTCACGGTTGCGCCAAAAGCCGCAGCTCCGTTGGTTGATGTTCCCACGCCACGTTGCACCTGAACATTATCAACCGATGAGGCAAAGTCGGGCAAATCAACCCAGTAAACACCTTGCGATTCAGCATCGTTCAAAGGAATACCATTTACGGTAACGTTAATGCGGGTGTGGTCTGTCCCTCTAATGCGAAGTGTTGTATTACCAATTCCTGTACCACCCTCCGATGTTGCTACAACCGAAGGCAGCATTTCCAAAAGGTAAGGCACATCAAACCCATTATTACTGGTTCGCACCATTTCCTTATCCATTGTAGATTGTGCAATTGGCATCCGTGTTGATGCACGCGTAGCACTCACCACTACCTCCTCGCACATTAACGATGATTCGCTCAAAACAATGCTAAGATTGGTATTTTCTGACAGGGTAACATCAATTCGTTTGGAATCATAGCCCATATAAGACACGACCAACGTATAATTACCCGATTTTAAACGGCTAATCAGAAAACTACCATCTTTACCTGACGACACTCCTAGCAAGGTATTCTCTATCACTACAGTAGCTCCAACCAACGGAGCACCATTGGAATCGGTAACCTTTCCGCTAATTGAGAATCCAACAAATTCAGATGTGTTGGCAAAAGCCAACGCACCAAAAAACTGCAAAAGCAGTAAAACAAAAAACCTTTTCATTTTTGTAAACCCTTTTTAAGTTGTTCAACATAAATTATCGAACTACCAAAACTCAAATACGGTGTGCACTCCCGATTGGGCTTTGGCTTTCGAACTAAAAAAGGGGGAAGTAAAAAACTTGAGATTGAAAAAAATAAACCGAACTCTTTTTCCCTTCGTCAGTATTATCCGAATCAGGTTCAAAGGGTGTAATCTCAGCCTTAAAAGGCACCCCCAAAAGTCGGGTCAAAGTTAGAAAGGATTATTGGGGTGTGCAAATGTTTTCGAAGAAGAGCAATACAATTACACGTCAAGTCCAAAAAACAGAAGAGTGTAAAATATTAATAATCTGCATTTTCAAGCAAATCAATATAAACTGGCAAGTGGTCGCTGAAACCACCGTGGTAGCGATATCCCTGAAATGTGCGGAAAGGCTTTTTGCCCACAAATGCATCATCGGATTCTAAGAGAAATTCTGCATTGAAAACATTAGCATTCGCTGAGGTTGTGTAAAGTTTATGTTTTCTTGTAAGTAAACTTCGCGATACAATTATTTGGTCAATTATACCCCAAACTCCCTGATACTTGTAACTCCCCTGACCTTTTTGCTTAAGTATTGCTGTTATATTAACAAAATTTTGGCTGCACAATGTATCGTCGGTTAAACAAGCACCAAAACCTTTAACAACAGGGTCTGATTCAGGTTCATCGTTTAAATCGCCCATAATCAGAATGCGTGCATCGGGGTAGAAAACCCGAATGGAGTCCACCTTGTGTTTCAGAGTATATGCGGCAGCATAACGTCCCGACTCAGACTCCAACTCCCCGCCAAACTTCGATGGCCAGTGGTTTACAAACACGTGCAGGGTATCTTTGGACATCAAACCTTTAGCGTATAGAATTTCACGGGTACGACGTACTGAGTCGTCGGGGAAAATTACTTTGAAGAAATCCTTCTCCAACAGTTGAAATCTATCTGGTCGATAAATCAACGCTACATCAATTCCCCTAGGGTCAGGCGATTCTCGGTGAACCATCCTGTAATCGAATTTTGACAAAGGAGTCTCCTTTATCAGTTGATGTATTACAAAGCCATTCTCAACCTCACAGAAACCAACAATTACAGGAGGGTCGAACTCACCAACAGCCATTATCACCTTAAAAATCCCATTGATTTTCTTCGCCATCTTATTCCAAGTCCAATGACGAGCGCCTTCAAGTGTAAACTCATCGTCGCGAGTAAGGGAATCGTTGAATGGGTCGAAAAGATTTTCGACATTGTAGAACATCACTCGGTTTCTTAGTGTCTGAGAGAAAGAAATTGAGAAATTGAGAATTAAAAAAAGGAAAAGTGACAATCTTTTCATCTCTCAATGAATTTAATGATAGGTAGTTATAAAGTTAAAACTATTTTCTATAATATATATAAAACCCTGACAGGGTTTTGAATTCTGCCCGAGAAGAAAAAAAATCGAAATATATTTAATCTACTCTACCCTTTCAAACGCTCCCAGGTCTGGTTTTGTATCAGTCAAGCGATTGAAGTTTTTTAAATCTATTGGGTATAAATTTGAAATATCAATATTGGCCACATCCTTTGCGGGGCTTAAGGTATCGAGCAAGTAAATATGCTCATATGGTTCCTTAAACTTGGGGTCGAGTCTAAGAATATTCTTGAATTTACTCTCATCGCTTAAATCAAAAGATGAGGGAACTTTTAGAATACAATTTTGAAAATAATAGTTCATTTCAGCATTTACAAGTTGACCGTTTACCTTATCATCAACTGAAAATTCACTGCTTATATTGCCATAAATAATACTATTGTAAAAAGATGCCTCAGTTAAATCCCTCGGCTCAATATAGTATGGACCATCCTCCACCAACTGGTATAAGTAGTAATTATTCAACAGCAAGGCTGGCCCATTTCTGAACATATAATCGCCCCAGTAATTTGCCACTGTACAATGATAAAAACGGTAAGCACCACCCAATGTTAAAGCAACAGAAATTTGAGCAGAGTTTGCGAAAAGACAATTATCGGCATCAATTTTTGCTCCACGAGCAAGTAATCCAATATAACTGGTGTTTTCAACTTTTGAGTGGCTCATTGTTAGGGTAGGAGTTCCAGGAGTAACACAAGTATCAACAATCAACCCAACAATAGAGTTTTTAATTTCAGCCCACCGAATTGAATTGTTTTTACTAAAAGCATAAAGCCAAATACCTGTCCACTGCCCAGCTTTATCCCTATAAAATTTTTCGAGCCTATCCCCCTCAAAAACAACGGGGTTATCAGGTTCGCCATTAACTTTCAATGTGCCGTAAACTTTTAACAGAGAAAAATTATGGAAGTGAAATTTTGCACCTGCCTCAATTGTTAACGAAACATTTGGATTTACAACGAGGGAATCATAAACAAGATATGGCTTATCCGCTTGCAAAATAGTATCGGTGGTAATAGTTTTTGATTTAAACAGATGTACATCCTGTCCCCAAGCCACCAACTTCACATCCTGAACATTCCCATTTGTTTGAAAAACTATAGAATCGGGGATTAAAAGAGGTGAGTTCTGCGATGTTGGATCGACAGTAACCTCAACAAAAACAAAAAGACTATCATTTGACCGCAAAGGAACATCAGAAAAAACTGTACCGTTCATCCCATCAACATTAATCCGAAATGGTGATGTAGAGCCACCAGCTAATTTTATTGATGAAATTCGAACATCTGAATTGCTTCTGTTGTAAACCTTTAGATATCGAGTAGATGAGCCTATCGAAGTAAAGACGGTATCGAAAAGGACTGTATCGGCCGAAAAATTCAATTTCAGCGAGGGACTATCGGAAAAATTATCGCGTTCGCAAGCAATTATTCCAAATCCTAATGCAATTAAGGCTATGTAGTATAAAACTTTCATCGTCTATTTTAAAAATTCAAAACTACAGATTTTTTCTGTTAGTTGACTATTGAATTATTGGATTACTAGGTATCAAAGATTCAATATTATAAGGAAATCCAACTTTATTTTTCATTTCAAAACAAAAGATTAAATTTGGTTTTTCTAGTAACCCTGAACATTTAAACCAATGATTAAAAATACATTAATAATCCTAACAGTAATCTCAGCAATGGCTTGTAGTAAACGTGAAAAAGTTGATTTAATTGTAAGTAACGCAAAAATATACTCGGTTGATTCTGCCTTTACAGTCCACAGTAGTATGGCCATAAGCAATGGAAAAATTGTTGCTATTGGCGAAAAAGAAAATATTGAGAAAAAGTACGAATCGGCAAACACTTTTGATGCTACTGGAAAATATATTTACCCCGGATTTATTGACCCACACTGTCATTTTTTAGGTTACGGGCTTGGTTTACCGAACGCTTGGCTAACAGGGGTAAAGGATTGGGAAGAGGTTGTAAACCGTTTAGTTGAAAACCAAAAGCAATACCCTACAGAATGGGTGAAGGGTCGTGGTTGGAACCAGAATGAGTGGGCTTTAAAGCAATTCCCCACAAACGAACTACTCAACAAGGTTTTCCCCGATAAACCCGTTTACATTGTCAGAATTGATGGCCACGCTGCAATAGCAAATCAAAAAGCACTTGAAATAGCAGGTATTACGAATGAAACAACCATCAGCGGTGGAGAAATCATTAAAGTCAATGGAAAACCCTCTGGAGTTCTGGTTGATAACGCAATGGAACTTGTTCGTAAATGCATCCCTGAGTCAACAAAGGAGGAAAAAACTAACGCACTAATCAATGCCCAGAAAAACTGCTTTGCGGTTGGACTAACAGGAGTTCACGATGCAGGATTGGATACCGATGAGGTTTTTCTGATTGATTCGCTCCACAAAAGTGGCTCGCTAAAAATGCGAATAAACGCTTGGCTCAACCCAACAAAATCGAATTACGAAACTTTTGTAAATAAGGGAGTTTACCAGACCGACTGGCTAACTGTACGTTCAATCAAGATATATGCTGATGGGGCTTTAGGCTCACGCGGAGCGTTACTGCTAAAACCATACTCCGACGATCCTAAAAATAGCGGAATACAGGTTGAAACAACCGAAAAACTTGACTCAGTTTGCAAAATTGCAAGCGATGCTGGCTACCAGGTTTGCACGCATTGCATTGGCGATAATGCCGTTAGGCTAATGATTGATATCTACTCCAAGTATTTGGATGAGAATAACGACAAGCGCTGGAGAATTGAGCACTCACAGGTTGTTGATCCACAGGATATGCCTCGATACGGTAAGTACAATATTATTCCATCAATCCAAACCACTCACGCTACATCGGATATGGATTGGGCCGACGAGCGTTTGGGCGATAGAATCAAATATGCATACGCATATCAGGAATTGCTTCAGCAAAATGGCTGGTTACCTAATGGAAGCGATTTTCCAATTGAGCATATAAACCCACTTTATGGATTCTTATCAGGTGTAGCACGCCAACATTTCAACGGTGAACCCAAAGACGGATTCCAAATGGAGAATGCACTTACACGCGAGCAAGCGCTCCGCGCTATGACAATTTGGGCAGCAAAATCGGCCTTTGAGGAAAACGTAAAAGGGAGCCTTGAGGTTGGAAAATTTGCCGATTTCGTTGTGCTAGATTTTGATTTGATGAACGACTCCATTAAGGATATACCTTACTTAAAAGTTCAGCAGACATTTGTGAATGGCGAAAAAGTATATGATGTAAACGAATAGTTATGGAAATATCCAAAGCGCAAAAGCACCAACTATTGGCGGTGCTTTACATAATAAGAGAATGCTCCCGACAACTGCTTGAAAAGGGAGTTAAGTACTGGAATAACAGTATGGCCGATTTCAATGAAATTGCCGCAGATATTGAGAAAGGCTTCGTCTACATTGTTTTTTACAACCACGTTCCTGTTGGAACAATAACACTTAAACCCGACGGGACAAGCAAACAA
>CAZTVY010000114.1:0-8434 GCA_964617235.1 uncultured Rikenellaceae bacterium
AGGTTGATTTCGTCCCTAATAAAACAACCGTTCCATAAATCTTGGGTAAATTTAGGCCGTATTTCTTAAAATACCTAATTTTAATGTTTGTTATTGAAGTCCAAATTTAAATTGTAGCGACCTGATAGTATGAAGATAACCCTTATTCTTGTTGGGAAAACCGATAAGGACTTTTATATAAAAGGAATTGATGAGTATGTAAAGCGGATTGCTCGGTATTGTAAGTTCGAGATTAAGGTTATACCCGAGTTGAAGAATACGAAGTCGATGTCAGTTGATGTACAGATGCAGAAGGAGGCGGAAAGCATTCTACCATTGATTCAGGGTGCGCAGGAGATAATTCTGCTCGATGAGCATGGACAGGAATTCAACTCTGTAGAATTTTCGAAATTTATAGAGAAGAGAATGGTTGCTGGTCAGCGCGATTTGTTTTTTGTGGTAGGGGGGGCCTATGGCTTTGCAGATAAGGTGAAGAGCGTAGCACACTCCAAAATATCGCTATCAAAATTAACCTACTCTCACCAGTTAGTTAGATTGGTTTTTGTGGAACAACTTTACAGGGCGTTTACCATTATTAAAGGAGAGCCATACCATCACCCATAATTTAAGGCCTGATTTTTGTTATAGATTGATGCATTAAATTTTAGTTTTTAAATGAGCAAACGGTTACTTGGAGCAATACTCGCCATTTCAGCAGCAGCTGTTCTAATCCTGATATCGGAGTTTGCATTCCGTTTAGCCCCAAGCATTCAGTTTAACCAACCCAATGCCAATAAACTTCAGCGCAAAATTGAGCGTGAACTGGAGCAATCCAAACATTTGGCCCAAAAATTTATAAAAAGCACTGAGGGTAGTCGTAACTCAGAACTATACAAGCAAGGGATTGGTTTTGCCGAGAATAAACTTCGCCCAAGAGGAACTCAACTATTTATTTTCAATGAAGATACCCTAAGCTTCTGGACATCGAAGATTGATTTATCGTCACTTAAGCGCGATACTTCAAAGGTGACACTTCAGAAATTACAGAGTAACTACTACTTTGCCCAGTGGATAGGCATCGGGAGTAAACGGGTGCTTATTCTTGACTTGTTCTACTCCGAATATTCTTACCAGAATAAATATCTTCGAAATACTTTTGCGAATCATTACAGGGGGCTCGATGACTATAGAGTATCATTGGAGTTAATATACAACGGCATTCCTATTCGACCCAATGGTGTGGAAAACTTTTACTTAGTTCCTGTTGACGATTTCAGAAAAAGTTCAATTGCTGTATCAAAGCCAGTAATTCAGTGGATTAGTTTTATTCTACTTATTATTGGCATCCATTTTTTGTTTAGTATTGATTATTTTAGACGACATACCCTGCTCAAAGTATTAGGTTTTATTGGAGTTGTTGTAGCAATAAGAGCCATTAGCTTATACTTAGGCTATCCGATTAGGGCTGATGGAATACTTTTTGGCCCTAGACTTTTTGCCCACTCAAACTTCAATTCATCTCTTGGCGATTTTCTTGTAAACGCAGCGCTAGTATTTATTTGTGTGGCATTTATTTATTGGAATATTCCAAAACTGGCAAAGCTGATAGTAGGTAAACGGAAATTCATTGCTGCATTAACCGCCCCTATTGTAATTGTATCGTTTTTTTTAGTTGATGGAATGTTCACTTCATTGGTTTTACATTCCACTTTGATTTTGGAAACATATCGTATTTTTAATATATCCATCTATTCTTTGATAGGATATTTTTCCATAGCGCTTTGGGTTGCATCTGCTGTTCTTGTTACAAATGCTTGGCTAAGACTATTTTTTGAAAAATTAAAGTTGAGGTGGATACTAATTGCGCTGGCAATCGGACTGTTTGTTGTTGCAGCATTTTCTATTCTTATGGGTATAATGCCAACAATTTTTGGTTTTGTTTGGATGATTATAACCATTGGAATTTTTATAGGATTTAAAATTTTCAAAAGAGATACAATTTCACTTCGTGGATTTTTAGTAATACTCGGGTTCTTATCGTTATACTCTGTTACTGTTGTGTCTCACTTTTCGTTTCAGAAGGAGGAGGATGTTCGAAAAGTTTTGGCAATAAACCTAAGTTCCGAGCGCGACCCTGTTGCCGAGGTGCTTTTTGCACCATTATACCACAAGTTGCTTACCGATACTCTTGTTAGAACCTATATTCGGGATATTAATAAGTACAATGTTGAACTTTACAATCATCTCCGTAAAAATTACTTTAAGAACTATTTAAATAGATATGAACTGCGCGCCACCGTTTGTTTACCAAACTCACAGATTACTGTGGATGCAAACAACACTGTGGGTTGCAGCTATTTTTTCAATAGTTTGATTGACAGGTATGGAATTCTTATACCCTCTTCCCGTTTTTTTTACTTGAACCTTCAGAATGGTTCAATAAGCTACATTGGTGAGATTGGCTATAGATTTGGCGATGAACTACGAAATCTTTACATTGAGATTGACAGTAGGCCTAGCTGGGAGTTGTTGGGATATCCTGAATTGCTGATTGAGGGTAGAGGGGCACAATCCGCACTTAAGGGTTACTCTTGGGCCAAATACCACAAGGGAGTTCTTATAACTCAGGCAGGCGATTTTCCGTACCGTTTAAAGTTTGAGCGCGATGAATCAGGTGGGTCTACATATCAAACGATGAATTATTTGATGTATAATCATTTAATATATAGACCCAATAGTGAGGATGCAGTAGTTATAAGTCGACCACGCGAACAAGTATTAAACACCACCGCCTCATTTGCCTATAACTTACTGTTCTTTTTTATAGTTCTGTTGTTATTGCTTAAATGGAATGGTTTCCCAATTCAGCTTCGGTCGTCGAACAATAGTTTTAAGAATAGGATTAGCTGGGCAATTAGCTTAATTATTGTGCTATCAATGGTAATGGTGGCAACAGCCACAATCCTTTACAATATCAAAAACTTTAACCAGCGTAATGAGAAGAACCTGAGCGAGAAATTGCTCTCCGTGATGTTTGAGCTGGATAAGGATATTATGCTGATATATAGACCAAATAATTACGATTTGGAAAGGTTGAGCGATAGGCTAATTGAACTCTCTAATATATTCTATACTGATATCAATATATACAACACCTCGGGAATGCTTATGGTAACGTCGCGACCTGAGATGTTTGAGAAGCAACTACTTGGTCCACGAATGAGCCATTTGGCTTGGTTTCAAATGGCCTATATGCATAGTCCAAAGTTTGTGGGTAGCGAGAAGATTGGCGATATGTCGTTTTTGAGTGCCTATGTGCCAATTGTTGGCTCCAATGGCGAAACAATTGCTTACCTAAACCTTCCATATTTTACGAAGCAGGAGGAGTTGCGAAGCGAACTTTACTCCATAATTGTGGCAATTATAAATATCTACGCACTTTTAGCCCTATTTGCAATTGTTGTTGCAGTTCTGATATCAGTTCAAATTACCCGTCCCTTGGAGTTGATTAGGGAGCGTATTAGCATGGTAAATATTGCTGGGCATAACGAGTTAATTGAATATTCGGGCAACGATGAGGTGGGGCAATTAATACGTGAGTATAATAGAATGGTGGAGGAGTTGGCATGGAGTGCTAAGGAACTTGCAAGGAATCAGCGCGAAAGTGCTTGGCGCGAAATGGCTAAGCAAATTGCCCATGAGGTTAAAAACCCATTAACACCTATCAAACTAAGTTTACAGTACTTAGTTAAGGCTAAAAAGGATGGCGTTCCTGATTGGGATCAGCGTTTCCAGAAATTCTCCGAGTCTCTTGTTGAACAAATCAATACATTAACAAACATCGCTAATGAGTTTTCGTCGTTTGCCAAGTTGCCCAACGCCAATATCAGCGAGGTTAATCTATATAAACTTTTAATCGACATTGTAACCCTTTACTCTGGTTACAAGAATATGAATATTACCCTAACAAACAAATTGTCGTACGAGCCCACTGTTATGGCCGATAGGGAGCAACTGCTAAGGGTATTTAATAATTTGGTTAAGAATGCAATTCAGTCGGTAGAGCGCGGAAAGCAGGGTGTAATCAGTATAAGTATTTTGTTGGGATTCGATAAATCTGTGAGGGTAGAGGTTCGCGATAATGGCTCCGGAATTCCCGATGATATACTGCCCAAACTTTTTACTCCAAATTTCACCACAAAATCGGGAGGTTCTGGTCTTGGTTTAGCCATTACACGTGAGATTGTTCATGGTTTTGGTGGTAGTATAAAGGTTAACACAGCGGTAGGGGAGGGTTCATCATTCACTGTTGAACTCCCGTTGGGAAATGCCGAAGTATAGTTTTCCTAATGTTTTGGTAATTTGGTAAAAGCAACCAGGTGAAAAATAGCATTTTTTTGAGTTATGCCTTTTAGTCTTTGATGCAACGGACTGAAAAACCTAAATAATGGGGGACATTATTTGTTCCAATGTAGTTTTCATCATACACTAGATAATGGCCAGATGCATAGCCATCATAAAGGCTAGTAGAAGTCCACCAAAAAGCATACTCTCCAAGATGAATAAAGGAACTCTCTAAAATATCTCCACCCGGAAGAGCATTAAAGCCAGTTTCATTTGTAGCTCCTAAATTTGGATAAACCCAATTTGCGGGACCTGCCTGTTTTAGCTTTCCTCCCGCAATCGCTTCTCCTCCCAAATAATCAATCAGCACATTCCAGTCGTCCTCGGTAGGAACATGCCAGCCTTTTGGCGCAAGTTTTCCAGTATTTACAGCATCCCAATTATACAAACGGCCATAAATACTGGCAAGGCTATCGTTGTTGTTGTAATTACAAAAAGCGCCGAGGGAAAGGTATGTCCACTCATAATATGGTTTTTCAGGAATTCTTGTTCCATCATTATATTTAGTGGTTTTTAGGTTTTCAGCCATCCAAACTTGAGTCCCAATTGTTATGGTACGATAAACATTACCATCAATATCTTTAACGGTATTTGAATTTAGGTCATCCTTATTGCAACTATATGAAAATATCAAAAAGACAGAAATAAATATTGGTAAATTCAGTAACTTATTTTTCATTTAAATTATGGAATAATTATCTGACGATTGACATTATATATTCTTCTTTGGTGATAGATACTTATTAAATAGGAAAAGCCCAATTATAGTTGCAACACCAATTAAACTGAACATAAACCATAGAAGGCCTGGTTTACCCATTTCATCCACAAATCTAACATAGGTATATGAACCAAGAAGATAGCCTATGCCACTACCTAAAACCCCATAAAGGAAAGAATATCCAAGGTAAAGAGCCTTTTTATCTTCTGGAGCAATCAAGCCTATGTAAGAGATAAATTTCGGGTGAGCAATCATCTCTCCAATCGAAAATATCATTAATCCGGCAATAAACACCCAGGCATAAGTTGATATAGCTAAAACGCCCATCCCAATAGTTCCTAATGCAATACCAATAATCATAGTGGGTAAAGCCTTTGTGTTTTTCACAATGGATGACACTATGAGTTGTAAGGCAATAATAGTTCCAGCATTCATAACGGTGACGTGTTCTGAATCGAATTTCCAGTTTGGGTTGCTCGTGAAGAGACCCAAGAATGAATTAACAAAGGTATTTACAGGTGTCATGTCCATATACTCTTTCAGATACCATAAAACTGTATTGTACATCTGAAAATACATAATCCAAAAACCGGAATAAATTACAATCATCAATATGAATTTGTAATCCTTGATTACAAGTATCATATCAGTAAAAACCTGAGTTAGTTTTTTAGAAGTTTGAGGCTTTTGAGGCTCCTTAAATACGAAAAGGTTGAGCAGTAAAAGCCACCCTGTTCCTACCGATGCCATTATAAAAATATAATTCCAGCCTAGTTGTTTTAGGTAAGGAATTAGAAATAGAGGGAACAAAAATGCGCCTAAATTTATTGACCAGTAGTAAATTCCAAATCCTAATGAAGAATTGCTACTATCGGTACTGCGAGCAATAGTACCCGAAATAATTGGTTTAAATATTCCCGCACCGAGAGCCATTAGTAATAAACTCATAAACACGGCACCATATGTTGTATTGGTGCTAGTAAAGAAATAACCCAAGCTCATAAATACAAAAGCAAAGAATAATGTTTTACGATATCCAAATCTATCGGCAATTGCCCCTGATACTATAGGTAAAATATAAAGCAATGGGGTTATAACACTAAGAATAATGCCCGCTCTCTCTTTGGAAAATCCAAGCCCTCCTTTGTTCACGCTTAAAACTAGAAAAACGGATAAAACGGACATAACTCCGTAGTATGAGCCACGTTCAAAGAACTCCATTACAATAACTGTCCAGAAATTCTTTGGGAACGATTTTAAGCCTGACTTCTGCATAACATTCAGCTTTAGGGTTAGTTATAAACTTTGGCAAAATAGAAATAAATTGGAAATTATTGTATGATAATTTCTTTTAATGTAGAAAAAACCGAAATTGGTGTTTCGTTTATTGGCACAGAATATGCTATCATTTTTTATGTAACTACCCTCTAGTAGGGTTTAAAACGCAGAACCAATGAAAAAACTACTATTCTTTACTTTGGTAATTTTCTCAATAGGCCTCCAGGCTCAAGAATATGCTACATCGATACCCGATTGGTACGATAATCCACCAACGTCGAGCAGGAAGTTTTATGGTGCAGGAGTTGGCACATCCCGCACAATTGATGTTGCTGAAAGCAAAGCATTGCTCGATGCAAAAACCAAGATAGCGGAGCAGGTTGGTAACGTTAAGTACGATAACAAAAAGGTTACAACCAAAGTTGGTGTGAATGGCAAGCAGGAAGAGACAATTCAAAGTAAACAGATTGAAGCAAAACTTACCGATGTTAGGCTAGTAAAGAAAGCGGTGATGCATGACGGAGATAACTACACTGTTTACGTTTTATGTGAAATGAAAAGGAGAAAGTAGATAAAAACCCCATGAAGGGTTTAAAACCTTTCATGGGGTAGTCAAATAAAGAGCAGATTTATTTAATATTTTTCCAGCAAATACTCTTCTTTCATTTGAACACCTTCCGGCTCACCCTCAACTTTAGCATAGAGTTTTCCATCATCGCGTTTGGTATAAACAATTCGTTGAGGAAAATCGTGTTCATAGTTTGCAAAAATCCAAGTATCATCAAAAGCGTCAATTAGTGTGAAAAGAACGGGATAGCTATTCTCTATGGTAGCAATGTAAACCCAGTATTTGCCTACTTTATGCAGTTGTAAGGATTCTCTGAATAAAGTATCGCTTTTAACAACATGAAAACCTGTACCTTCCAAAGTATAATCGTTAATTTTACTCCAATTTTCGTAAAAAACACCATCGCCCTGAGTGCCTTTCCATTTACCAATCAACCATTGAAATTGGCTAATATCATTGGTTTGGGCATTTACACCATTAATTGTGCCTAGCACAATTATCAGCAACAGAGAAAACTTTACCCTTTTCATTTTATATAGATTATTTGATAAATATAATGTTTTTAAGTATCCAATGCTAGATACTTAAAGCCTTAACTTGTTTTAAAAATTACTTTCTAAACTTTCTGATAAATTCCTCAACCTCCGGAACACCTCCCTGATATATTAAATACCCATTGTAAGGTTCACGCTCGGTAATCTCAGCATTTATTGGTGTTAACATTAATCGGCGAACCTCGGCAGGGTCGTTGGTTTGTCCAAGCGCCCAGCCTAACTTAATGTAGGCCGTTTCCGGAAGCATATTTTCGGCAGGGATAATACCTTTAGCCATAAGGTCGCGACCAGTATCGTAAACATACATATGCGCGAAGCCCCAAAGCGTTTGAACGGTCATGTAGATATGAACGCCTTTCTTTGTAGCACGCTCAATGGCAGGGTAAAGTGGTTTGTTGATATGTCCCAATCCTGTTCCTGCAATGATAATTCCTTTGTATCCATTATCAACCAACGAGTCAATAATATCGGGCTGCATGTTGGGATAGTAGTAAACAATTGTAACCTTCTCCTCAAAGTAAGGCATAATTTTAGCTTTGCGATCCTTCCTGCGATGATTGTAATTCTCTACAATCGGTTTAACTCCATCTTTCCGGCTTACTGTTGCCAATGGGGTGTTACCAATGGTGCGGAATGTACTGCGGTACGATGAGTGCATCTTACGTACACGTGTTCCACGATGTAGAAATCCGTATTCGTCTGAAGTTGGGCCAAACATACAAACCATAACTTCGGCAATATCGGAGTGTCCTGCAGTTAGGGCTGCATGCATTAAGTTTAGAGCGGCATCGCTACTGGGGCGGTCGGAACTACGCTGCGAACCCACCAAAACAATAGGAACAGGAGGGTTTTGCACCATGAAGGTTAGTGCGGCAGCGGTATGGCTTAAGGTATCGGTACCGTGGCCAATGATGATTCCATCAATACCGT